>JBBTPF010000315.1:0-21831 GCA_038066295.1 Candidatus Methylomirabilota bacterium
AGACGAGGCGCACGTCCACGTCGATGAGCGAGGTGCCGCCGACGCGGCGGACCTGGCGCTCCTGGAGCGCGCGCAGCAGCTTCACCTGGAGCGCCAGCGGCAGCTCGGCGATCTCGTCGAGGAAGAGCGTGCCGCGGTCGGCGACCTCCATGAGCCCGCGCTTGGACTTCACGGCGCCGGTGAACGCGCCCTTTTCGTGGCCGAACAGCTCGGACTCGAGGAGCTGCTCGGGCAGCGAGGCGCAGTCCACCGGCACGAACGCCTGCGCCGCGCGGGGGCTGTTGGCGTGGATCGCGCGCGCGACGAGCTCCTTGCCGGTGCCCGACTCGCCGATGACCAGGATGTTCGCCTCCGAGCGCGCCGCCTTGCGCAGGAGCTCGAAGACCTTCGCCATCGCGGGGCTCCGCCCGACGATGTTCTCGAGCCCGAGCGCGCCCTGGAGCTGCTCGCGCAGGTTCAGGTTCTCGAGCTGGAGCTGGCGGTGGCGGAGCCCCCGCTCGACCGCGATCCGGAGCTGCTCCACCGTGAAGTTCTTCGGCAGGTAGTCGAAGGCGCCTTCCTTGATGGCCTCGACGGCGGACTCGATCGTGGCGAACGCGGTGATCAGGATGACCGGGAGCGCGGGGTCGAGCTCGCGCGCCCGCCGGAGCAGCTCCATGCCGTCCATCCCCGGCATCTTGACGTCCGTCAGCAGGAGGTCGGGGCGCTCCGCGTCGAGCTGGGCCAGGGCCTGCCGCGGGTCGGTCGCGGTCAGGCACTGGTAGCCGGCTCGCCTCAGGATTCTGGCGCAGTTCTCCACCATGTCGGGCTCGTCATCCACGACCAGCACGCGGCTCGCCGTCATGCGCGCTCCTTGAGCATGATGCCCTGGAAGGTCAGGACGAAGGTCGTGCCCTCGCCCGGCTGCGAGTGGACGTCCACCGTGCCCTGGTGCTCGCGCACGATGCCGTAGGAGATCGAGAGCCCGAGCCCCGTGCCATTCGCCTTGGTCGTGAAGAACGGATCGAAGATCCTCGGGAGGAGCTCCGGCGGGATGCCGGGGCCCGTGTCGCGGACGATCAGCCGCACCCCGCCGGCGGGCTCGGCGACCTCGGCCGTCTCGATGGAGATCTCGCCGCCGGCGGCCGCCGCGTCGCGCGCGTTGGTGAGGAGGTTCATGACCACCTGCTGGATCGCGCTGGCGTCGCCCCAGATCGGCGGCAGGTCGGGCGCGAGCGCGCGCTTGAGCGCGATGCCGTCCTTCACGATGAGCTTCTCCACGAGCAGCAGTGTCTCGTCCACCACGCGGTTGAGGTCCACGGGGCCGTGCTCGCCCGACGAGTGGCGCGCGAACGACAGCAGCCCCTGCGCGATGCGCGTGACGCGCTGGGCGTGGCGGTGGATCACCTGGAGGTCCTCGCGCACCGCCTCGGGCAGGGGCCCGGATTCCGTGTCGAGCAGGACCAGCTCGGCCCGCGACGAGATGACGCCGATGGGGTTGTTCAGCTCGTGCGCCAGTCCGGCGGCGAGCGTGCCGAGCGCCGCGAGCCGGTCGGCCTGGCGGGCCGAGCGCTCGAGCGTGAGCCGCTGGGTGATGTCCTCGACGAGGACGACCGCGCCGGCCGGCCGGCCCCGCTCGCGCAGGAGCGCCCCCTTGATGTTCACGAAGACGCGGCCCCTTTCCCTCGTGTCGTGCGGCACGGACTCGAGCGCGAACCCCTCGCTCTCGCCGCGGAGGAGCTTCGCGAGCGGCTCCGCGAAGGCCTCCTCGCCGATCACGGGGAAGCAGTCGAGGTAGTGGCGGCCCAGCACCTCGTCCATGGGCACCCCGTAGCGGTCCTGCATCGCGCGGTTCCACGCCACGAACCGGCCCTGCCGGTCGAGGGCGAACACCCCCTCGCTCAGGTGCTCGATCACGTTGGTGATGAGCCGCTCCCGCTCCCGGACCTCGGCGGCGAGCGCCAGGGCCCGGAGCCGCTCGCGCTCCTCGATGTCGGCGAGGATGCCGACGCTGATCGCGGTGCCGAGGAGCACCACGAGGCGGATCGCCACGTTCGCGGAGGCGACGCCGCCGAGCGTCGGCCAGACCACGGCGAGGTACAGGACGGACGACGCCGCGGCCACGAGGACGCCGCGGTGCATACCGTAGTAGTACGACTGGAGCGCCGCGATCAGGGGCAGCGCCAGGTAGAGCGCGCTCGCGGCGCCTCCCGTGAGGTGGATCAGGAGGAGCGCGACGGCCTGGTCCACCAGCAGGATGCCGACGTTGAGCCGGAGGGTGGCCGCCGGGCGGAGCCACAGGGCGAGCTCGACGATGGAGCTGTAGAGGACGAACGCGATCACCGTTCCGAGGAGGAGATCCGACCGCTGGTACGGCGCCGGGGCGAGCAGGATCCAGGTGACGGCGGCCAGGACGGCGAGCGTGCGCAGGAGCGGGAGCGCCAGGACGCGTGCCCCGCCCACGTGGATGGCCAGCCGGTCGAGCGTCCGCCGGAGGTCGCGCATACGCTTCCATTATAGTGACACGCCGCGCCAACGCGCCCCTCTCGGAGCGCGCGGTCAGCGCGCTCGGACCAGGCGCTCGATCGCCGCCGGGATGTCCTCGACGGCCGAGGTGGGGCCGAAGGTGGCCGCCACGCCCTTGGCCTCGAGCGCCCGCGCGTCGGCGGCCGTGATCACGGAGCCGCCGAGGACGACGGGGACGGCGAGCCCGCGCTCGCGCATGAGGGCCATCAGCTCGTCGACGTAGTACAGGTACTCCCAGGAGTGGCAGGAGAGCCCGATGACGTCCACCGCCTCGTCCACCGCCGCCTTGACGATCGCGGGCGGGAGCTGGAACCGCCCGAGGTACACGACCTCCATGCCGGCGTCGCGCAGCTGGCGGGCGACGGCGACGGCGCCCATCTCGTGCTGGTCGAGGCCGAGCGTCGAGAGCAGGACGCGCAGCGGCCTCAAATCGGCGACTCCAGCGCGCCGAAGGGGTCGTAGGGATGGCCGTAGCCGGCGCGCATCACGCCCGTGATCTCGCCCATCGTGGCGCCGGCCCGGAAGGCGGCGATGAGCGCGGGCATGAGGGTGTCCGTCTTCGTCTCGGTGACCCGCCGCATCTCCTGAAGCGCCGCCTTCACGGACCGGGCGTCGCGGGCGCCGCGGAACTCCTGGAGCTCGGCGATGCGCTCGCGGCAGGGTTCGAACTTCCGCTCCGCGACCTCGCGGAGCAGCGTGTCCTCCTCGTCGGCCACCCGGTGGACGTTGACACCGACCTTGGGCAGGCGCCCGTCCTTGATCCGGCGGGCGTAGCGCTCCATCGCGTTCTGGAACAGGGCGCGGAACCAGCCGCCGTCGCAGAGGGCGGCCGGGTCGCCCATGCCCTCGATCTTCGCGATCATCTCGGCGATCCGGCGCTCCATCTCGTCGGTGAGCGCCTCGACGTAGTAGGCGCCCCCGAGCGGGTCGGCGACGCTGGTCACGTTGGTCTCGAGCCGGATCGTCTGCTGCGTGCGGAGCGCGATCAGGTGGGCCTCCGGGCTGGGCGTCCGGAACGCCTCGTCGAAGGCCGAGATCTCGATGGCCTGCACGCCGGCCAGGGCGAGGGCGAGCGCCTGGACGGCGCCCCGCACCACGTTGTTCACGGGCTGCTGCGCGGTGAGCGTGAGCCCCGAGGTGTGGGAGGTGACGTTCACGGCGAGCGAGCGCGCGTCCCGGGCGCCGAACTCCTCGCGCATCATCCGGGCGAAGAGGCGGCGGGTGGCGCGGATCTTCGCGATCTCCTCGAAGACGTCCATGCGGCAGTTGACGAGGATCGCGATGCGGGGGGCGAAGCTGTCGATGGGGACCCCGCGCCCGAGCAGCGCGCGCACGATGTAGCGGATCTCGACGAAGCCGAGCGCCATCTCCTCGACCGCGTCGAGCCCGCCGTCGCTGATGTAGTAGGTGTCCTCGAGGAAGGCGTGGAACTTCGGCATCTCGCGCGCCGCGAACTCGATCGAATCCACCGCGAGCCTGAGGCGCAGGGCGAAGGGCATGTGGTTCGCATAGCCGCAGTCCTCGCAGTAGAACGGCACCTGGATCGCCGAGCCCCGCAGCCCCTTCGGGTCGACGCCGCGCTCCTTCGCGGTCAGGTAGAGGCCGGCGATGGCGAAGGGGGCGGGCAGCGAGTGGGAGAGGGTGATCCGGTCGAGCGGCAGCCCCTCGTACAGCCGGCGGTAGTCGTCGAGGCGACAGAGGGAGACGCCCTGGGTGCCCACGGCGTGGGCGCAGGCCGGATGCCCCGGGTCGAGCCAGGCCATGGTCGGCGTGTCGCCGATGACGTCCAGGCCGGTGGCGCCGTGCGCGATGAGGTGGCGGAACTGCTCGTTCGACCGCTGCGGCGCTCCCTCGCCCGACAGCTCGTGCTGGATCCAGCCCCCGGCCTCCTGCGTGGCCGGCCGGCGCCCGCGCGTGTAGGGATAGGCGCCGGGGTCGTTGAGGCGGAGCGCGTAGTCGAGCCCGGTCGCGTCGGCAGGCGTGTAGACGGGCTTGAGCGGGATCCCCGAGTAGCTCTGGCGCTCTGTCATCCTGGCCTCCGCATTTCCCTGGCCTCGCGGACGCTGGCCAGGGTGCTGGTGTTCAACCTGAATCCACCGTCGATCGGGATCTCGGCGCCGTTGATGAATCCGGCGCGCTCGGAGGCGAGGAACGCGATGAGGTGGGCGACCTCCGCCGTCTCGCCGAGGCGCCGGGCGGGCGTCGCGGCGACGGCATTCTCGCGGATGTCGGCCGGCATGGCCAGCACCAGCTCCGTCGCGATGAGGCCCGGCAGCACGGCGTTGCAGGTGATCCCGTCCCGCGCGTGCTCGAGCGCGACGGTCTTGCTGAGCCCGAGGAGGCCGGCCTTGCTCGCCGCGTAGCCGGCCTGGTGGTGGAGCCCGCCGAGCGCGGCGATCGAGGAGACGTTGACGATCCGCCCCCATCGCCGCTCGGCCATCGGCCCCACGACCTCCTTGATCATGTTGAACGCGCCCGACAGGTTCACGGCCAGCTCCCGCTCCCACGCGCCGTGGCTCATCCGCCCGAGCGGGGCGATGTTGTTCACGATGCCCGCGTTGTTCACGAGCACGTCGAGCGGCCCGAGCGCTCGGCGCACGGCCTCGACGCCCTCGCGCACCTCGGCCGGGTCGGCGATGTCGAACACCGCCGCCGTCGAGCGCCGCCCCGCCTTGCGGATCGCCTCCGCGGTCGCCTCGACCTCGGGCAGCAGGTCCACCACCCCGACGTCGGCGCCCGCCTCGGCCAGGACGAGCGCGGTCGCCCGGCCGATGCCCCGCGCCGCGCCCGTGACCAGCGCCACCTTCCCCGTCAGCAGCACCGCGAGGTCCCCCCCGTCACAGGCCGTGGTGCTTCCACTCGGGCCGCGTCTTGCCGACGAACGCGCCGGCGCCCTGGCTGTGCGCGTCGCGGCGCAGGAACATCGACAGCACCATCAGGGTCTGGCGGTCGATGCAGTTGTGGACCTCGGGACGGTTGAGCGTCACGTACGCCAGCGGGCCGCGTTTCTCGTAGAGCACCTTCCTCCCCATCAGCTCCGGCACAGGGCCTCTCCTTTCGGGCTCACGGGAGCGCAGCGGACGGCGGCGGCGACGAACCGCCACAGCTCGTCCACGACGGTGTCTTGCGGGGGCGGCGCCGGGCGCGCGAGCACGGCGCCGAGCGCCTGGCGGATGCCGCCCAGGACCGTGGCGGCGGCCAGCTCGGGGTCGAGGTCGGCGGGGATCTCGCCGTTTTTCTGGGCGCGCCGGATGTTCCGCGCCGCCGCCGCGATGTGGCGAGCGATCCGCCGCGCCTCGACCGCGGCGACCTCGGGCTCGCAGCGGAGACGCGACAGGATGACCGGCGCCAGGGGCTCCACGTAGTGGAACGCGACGTAGCGCCGGGTCCGGAGGCGCTCGCGCGTCGGCCAGTCGGCACCCGGCGCCAGATCCGCATTGAGGACGGAGCCATCCAGGCGGTCGTAGAAGTCCTCGACGACGGCGGCGATCAGCCCGGCCTTCGAGCCGAAGTGGCGGTAGATGAGCCCGACCGACACCACCCCGCGGGCGGCGACGGCGGCGACCTCTGCGGTGCCGCCGCGGGTCACCAGCTCTGCGGCCGCGGCCTCCAGAAGCCGCCGGCGGCTGGCCGCACTCCGCTCCGACACGAGCGCCATGCGGCACGTGTAAGTGAATTCACTTCACGCGGCAATGGCGCAGACGCCTCAATTTTCTGGTGCGTGCGGCGGGCCGGTCATCATGCGCTCGCTCATCGCCCGCCTGCTTCCGCGCGCGTGAACTGCGGCAAGGCCGCATCTCCCCTCCGCTCCCACGTAAGCCGTACCCGGTCGCCGATGGCCACCGTCTCGGGCGCGCCGCCCACCACGTTCGCCATCATCCGGAAGCCCTCGTCGAGGTCGACGAGAGCGATGGCGTAGGGCACCTCCGCCTTGAAGGCAGCCGTGGGCGGCCGGTAGACGACCGTGACGGCGTGCACCGTACCGAGACCGCGGGAGGCGCGCCACTCGAGCCGGGCGCCGCCGCATCCGGCGCAGAGCGTCCGCGGATAGAACTGCGGGCGGCTGCAGGCCACGCAGTACTGGTAGCTGAGGACGCCCTCGCGACAGGCGGTCCAGTAGTGACGCGTCTCGGCCGTCGGGGCCGGCACGGGCTTCCCCTGATCGGTCATGAGCGCTCCCTGGCGCGCGCCCTCATGCGCGGGCGAGCACGAGCGAACAGTGCGCGGAGAGGATCCCGCCGTCGCCGTGGACGAACGCCAGTTCGGCGTCGCGCACCTGCCGGCGATCGGCCTCGCCCCGGAGCTGGCGCACGGCCTCGACCACGTGCGTGAGGCCGCCGGCCGCGCCAGAGTGGCCGAACGAAAGCAGCCCGCCGTGCGTGTTCGTCGGCAGCACTCCGTCGAGTCCGAGCGCGCCGGCGGCGATGGCCGGACCGGCGGCACCCCGTTCGAAGAACCCCATCGACTCCAGCTCGACCAGCAGAGTGATCGTGAACGAGTCGTAGATCTCGGCGACGTCGACATCCGCCGGGCGCACCCCGGCCTCGCCGAGGGCGCGACGGGCGGCGTCATGACAGCCGAATTCGGTCAGGCTCGGCGCCTGGCTGATGTGCTCGTGCGTGTGTCCCTGTCCCATGCCGATGACCGCCGCCCGGCCGTCGCGCGTCCCCGCGGCGGCGTCGGGCGCGCTGACCACCGCCGCGACGGCGCCGTCGGAGACCAGGCAGCAGTCCAGCAGGCGCAGGGGGCTCGCGATGACGCGCGAGGCCATGACGTCGGCCGCGGTGATCGGCCGGCGCATGTGCGCCTTGGGGTGCAGCATCGCGTGCCGGCGCATCGTCACGGCGATGTGCGCGAGCTGCTCCAGCGTCGCGCCGTGCTCGTGGAGGTACCGGCTGGCGACCAGCGCGTAGTAGGCGGGGATGGTGGCGCCGTACGGAACCTCGAACTGGGGATGACCCACCCGCGCCAGGGCGGCCACCGCGCCGTCGCGGGACATGCCGCTGAGGCGGTTGTCGCCCGCCACCACCAGCACGTGGCGGCACCGGCCCGCCTCCACCAGGAGCGCCGCCTGCACGATCATCGCGCAGCCGGAGGCCCCGCCGAGCTGGAGCGCCACCGAGTAGGCGGGACGGAGACCCAGGTACTCGGCGACGACCGAGCTGAGCATCAGGTGCGGCTCCACCAGGCTGTAGGCGCAGACGATGCCGTCGATCTCGCGCGTGGCGATGCCCGCGTCCGCGATGGCGGCCGCGGCCGCCTCGGCGTGGAGCCCCAGGACGCTCGAGCCGGGAAGCTCGCCGAACGCCGTGTCGCCGACGCCGGTGATCCGCGCGCGTTGCCCGAGCGACCGTGCCGTCATCGCGTCGTGACCCGTTCCCGGAGGACGCGCTTGAGCACCTTGCCGGAGGGATTGCGCGGCAGCGCGTCGATGAAGTGCACGGCGCGGGGGACCTTGAACCTGGCGAGCCGCGCCAGGCAGAACTCCCGCAGCTCCTCGCCGGTCGCCGTCGCACCCGTCCGGCAGACGACGAAGGCGACGGGGACCTCGCCCCAGCGCGGGTCGGGACCGCCGACGACGGCGGCCTCCAGGACCGCCGGGTGCTCGTAGAGGGCCCGCTCCACCTCGGGGGAGGCGATGTTCTCACCGCCGCTGACGATCATGTCCTTCTTCCGGTCGACGATATAGAGAAAACCCTCGCCGTCAAGGTAGCCGATATCCCCGGTGTGGAACCAGCCCCCCCGGAAGGCGGTCGCGGTGGCCTCGGGATCCTTCCAGTAGCCCTTGAACACCTTCGGCCCCCTGAGCACGATCTCGCCCAGAGTGCCCGCCGGCGCCGGGCGGTCGCTCTCGTCCCAGATCGCGACCTCGAGGTGCAGGCAGGGCTTGCCGACCGAGCCGATCTTGCCGACGGTCGCCCGCTTGTCCAGGAACGTGTCGCCCGACACCGTCTCGGTCAGGCCGTAGGCGTCGGCGAACCAGGCGTTGGGGAAGGCGCGCAGCAGCCGCTCGATGAGGGGCAGCGGCATCTTCTCTCCGCCGTCGATGATCAGCCGGACGCCGGAGAGGTCCCGGCGCTCGAGGGAAGGGTGGGAGAGGATCTGGTTCACCATCGACGGCGCGAGCCAGACGTTCGAGATGCCGGCGCGCTCGAGGGCGTCGAGAGCGCGCTCCGCCTCGAACTTGCGGTGGATCTCGATCGTGCCGCCGGCGTAGAGGACGGTCGTGCTCGTGAGGTCGAGCGCGCCCACGTGATAGAGGGGGCCGCAGGCCAGCCCCCGGTCGGCGCCGGTCAGCCCGAACTCGACCACGTGGGCGATGTTCTTCCAGTAGAGGTTGGCGTACGTGATCATCACGCCCTTCGGGCGGGCGGTCGTGCCGGAGGTGTACATGAGCCGGTGGACGTCGTCGGCCGCAACGTCGGCGAGCGGCGGAGCCTGTCCGCCCTCCCGGAGGGATTCGAACGCCGTCCAGCCCGGCGCCGTGCCGGCGCCCCCAACGCCCTGCGCGCCGGCCAGATCCTTCCGCGCGGCCTCCGCGAGGGCCGCGAGCTCCGGCTCGGAGACGACGAGCCTGGCACCGGCGTGGCCGGCGATGTAGGCGATCTCCTCGCCGGCCAGCCGCCAGTTCATCGGCATGAAGACGGCGCCGAGCCGTGCGGCGGCGAACATCGCCTCCAGGAACTCCGGGCAGTTGTAGAGGAGGACGGCGACCACGTCGCCCCGGCCGACGCCCAGGCGGGCCAGGCCGGCCGCCGTCCGCGCGGCCCGCCGATCCAGCTCCGCGTAGGTGATCGTCTCCCCGCTCCAGACCAGACACGGGCGGTCGGGAACGCGGTCGGCGTGGTGGGCGAGGATGCCGGCGAGGTTGTACGCGCTCATGACTCCTCTCCCCTTCCGGCCAGCCCCCGGCGGAGCCCGTAGCCCCACGCTCGGGGCGCGATCGGCGGCCGCGAAGTCACGTGAACCATCGCCCGTCGGCCCCGGCTTCCACGCATGCGGCTTCTCAACATGATTTCGCGCGCAGCTCCGCGCGCTTGATCTTGCCCGACACAGTCATCGGCAGCTCCTCGATCCACTCGATCTCGCGCGGCCGCTGGAAGGTGCCCAGGCGCCGCATGACGTGCGTCCTGAGATCCTCGGCCAGCGCCGGCGACGGTACCTGCCCCGGCGTGAGGATGACGAACGCCCTGACCGCCTCGCCGCGCGTCTCGTCGGGAACGCCGACGACGGCGCACTGCTCGACGGCGGGGTGCTCGAGGAGGCAACCCTCCACCTCCGCCGGACCGATCCTGAAGCCGGCGCTATTGATCACGTCGTCGGCCCGCCCCTTGTAGTAGATCCACCCCTCGCCGTCGGCCACGCCGAGGTCGCCCGTCAGGAACCACTCGCCACGGTACGCCGCCCGGGTGGCCTCGGGACGGTTCCAGTAGCCGAGCATGATGACGGGATCGCCCCGGCGCACGGCGATCACGCCGATCTCGCCGGGCGCGACCGGCCGTCCGTCCTCGCCGACGATGGCCACGTCGTGGCCCGGGTACGGGCGACCCAGGGGCTCGCGGCGGGGCGGGATGAGCGGCTCGTTCTCGCCGATGAGGATGTTCGCCTCCGTCTGCCCGTACACCTCGTTGATGCGAAGGCCGAGGCGCTCCTCGACCCAGCGGGTGATCTCCGGCGTGACCCTCTCGCCGCCGCTGAACACGCAGCGCAGCGCAAGCTTGAAGCGGCGCGGCTCCTCCACCTGGACGGCCATCTTGCGGAGCGCGGTGGCGGACAGGAGCGTGTTGGTCACGCCGTGGCGCTCCATCAGCTCGAACGCCGCGACCGGATCGAACCGCGCGGCCGAGGCCACGACGGGCACGCCGTGCGCGAGGGGGCAGAAGAGCCCGACGAGGAGTCCGCCCACCCACGCCCAGTCGGCGGGGCTCCAGTAGAGGTCGCCGGGGCGGAAGAAGTTGTTGGCGTAGTCGACGCCGTTGTAGCCGAGCAGGTAGCGGTGGGCGTGGAGCGCGCCCTTCGGCGGGCCGCTCGTCCCCGACGTGTAGATGAGGAGCGCGGGATCGTCCGCCCGGGTCTCCACCCGCGCGAAGTCGCCGGACGCGCGCGACAGGACGTCCCCCCACCCGAGCACGCCCGGGCGGTCGCCGTCGCGAGCGGTCCGGTCGCACAGCACGATGTGGCGGAGGTCCGGCAACGCCTCCCGGATCTCGAGCACCTTGTCGACATTGTCCGCGTCGGTCAGGAGCACCCGGGCGCCGCTGTCGGCGAGGCGATACTGCAGGGCGTCCGGGCCGAACAGCCGGGAGAGCGGGACACTCACGGTCCCGAGCTTGAAGATCGCGATGTGGGCGATCGCGTGCTCCGGCGTCTGCGGGAGCATGAGCGCGACTCGCGTCCCCCGCTCCACCCCGAGGGCGCCGAGCCCGATCGCCAGCCGGTCGGACAGGCGCTTGAGGTCGTCGTAGGAGTAGGTCTCGCCCGGCTCGCCCGTCCACACGAGCGCGCGGCGGCCCGTCCCGTCGGCGTGCCGGTCGCAGATGTCCACGGCGATGTTGTAGTCGGCGGGGATCCGCCAGACGTGGCGGCGGCAGGCCTCCTCGTAGCACCGGGTGTCTCGCACGGTCTGATCTGCAAGGCCGAACGGCATGGCCCCTCGTCCCCCCCGGGCAAGTGCGATCGAGCCCCTAGCGCGCATTATCCACGAACGGCGATCTTGGTGGCCTGGTTGAAGTTCTGCTCCGCCATGAGGACCGTGAGCCGTCGCGGACGAGATTCTATCCCAGCCCGCGGCCGCGGCCGAGCCCGGCGAACCGCGGTCGGCGGCCTCCGATACACCGCGTGAAACGCGGCGTTGAAACGCCGGATGCTGGCGAACCCCGCGGCGAACGCGATCGCGGACATCGGCAGCACGGTCTCATCAACCAGGGCTTTCGCCCGCTGCACCCGCTGGGTCGTCGCAACGGCAGTCGGCGAGGCGCCGGCGTGCCGTCCAGACAGTCGGCGCAGATGCCGGGACGCGCTCTTCGGCGTGGGCGTCGGGCACCTGACGACGCTGCCCGGCCTCATCCTGGCCGTCGAGTGGCCGCGCGAGCGCTTCAGCTCGCTGGTCGGCCTCGTGGTCGGGATCACCCAGTTCACGTTCGCCTTCGGGCCCTCGCTCGTCGGCGTCATTCGCGACCGGGCCGGCACCTACGAACCCGCGCTCGGAGCCTGCATGGCGCTGCAGGCGGTGGCGGCCGCGATTGTCCTGCTGGGCCCCGGGGGCGCACGATCGACGCACGACGGCGGCGCCAGCGTATCTTGACAGGTGTAGCGCACGGCCCGACAATGTGCCCATGCGACGCCGGGCAACCACGAGTCCGGGCGAATCGACTCCCGTAGGGGCGGCCGAGATCGCCACGCGCCTCGGCGTCAGACCCCAAACCGTCCACACCTGGCGCCATCGCAAGCTCATGCCTCAGCCGCGCTGGACCGTGTCGGGGCAGCCTGCCTGGGATTGGCCCGAGATCGAAGCCTGGGCACGACGGACCGGCCGGCTGCGCGACGCGGACGCCCACGCCGCGCTGCTCGAGCTCGAGGGCAGCGGCTGGGAGGGAGATCTCGACGGGATGCGGAGCCACCGCACGTCCCGGCGGTGATCCTCGTCGACACGTCGGCCTGGATCGAGCTGCTACGGGGTACCGGGCACCCTGCCCACGCCACCCTCCGGCATCATCTCGAGCGGCGCGCTCCCATCGCCACGACCGAGCCGGTCATCATGGAGCTCTTGGCTGGCACGCGGGGCGTATCGGAGCGCTCGAGGCTTCGAGCGAGACTGATCGGGCTTCCCCGCCTCGCGGTGCGGGGATTGGCCGACTTTGAGTCGGCGGCCGAGCTGTACCGTACGTGCCGCGGCCGGGGTGCCACCGTACGGAAGCTGATCGATTGCCTCATCGGCGCAGTCGCGATCCGAGAGCATGCGACCGTGCTCCACAACGACCGCGATTTCGATGTCCTCGCCCGCCACACGCGAGTGCGGGTGGAACGCTACCGTACGTTGCGAGTCGTCCCCTCGCGCCGTGGTCCGTAAGAGGCGCAACGGCACGCTCCGCCCGGTCATCGCCCAGGAGCTGCCGCTCGCCCAGGCCGCGCGCGGCCACGAGGCGGTGATGGAGCCGGGCCACCACGGCAAGATCGTGCTGGTCCCGTGAGGTGGCAGTCATGGGCGCGACGACTCGGCTCGGCCGATCGGGGCTGACCGTTTCCACTCTCTGCTTCGGGACCGGCTACTTGAGCGGTCCGGTCGCGGCGGGCGCCCGCCTGCTGACGCGGGCCTACGAGCTCGGCGTCACCTTCTGGGACACCTCGGACGACTACGGCACCCACCCGCACGTGGCCCGCGCGCTCCGCGACGTGGGCCGGGACGAGATCGTCGTCACCACCAAGACCTATGCGAGCACCGCCGCGGGCGCGCGCCGCAGTCTCACCAAGGCCCTGCGCGAGCTCCGGGTGGAGGCGGTTGACATCTTCCTCCTCCATGCGGTGGACTCGGCCGGCGAGCTCGAGGCCAAGCTGCCCGCGCTCGAGACCCTCGCCCGGGCGAAGGCCGAAGGCCTGGTGCGGGCCGTCGGCGTCTCGAGCCACAGCCGCGAGGTGCTGACGCGACTCCTCGATCTTCGAGCGGTGGACGTCGCGCTGGCGGTCGTCAACCAGACGGGGAGCTGGATGAAGGACGCCACCCCGAAGGAGATGGCCGAAGTCGTCAAGCGCCTTCACCGGAGCGGCCGCGGCATCTACGGCATGAAGGCGCTCGGCAGCGGCCAGGTCACGGACCAGGCCGAGGTGGCCGCGGCCCTGCGCTACGCTTTCCGCTATCCCTACGTCCACGCCACCTGCGTCGGCATGACCTCCGAGTCGGAGCTCGAGGCCAACGTCGGCATCTGGCGTCGCGCGCGGGCGAGGCGCCGGCGGTCGAGCAGGTAGCCCTCGAGCGGGCCCCGGTCAGTCCTCGACGGGCATCGTGACAGGCTCGCCCGCGCCATAGAAGTAGGCGCCCCGCCCGGCGGCACCGCCCACGACCGCGATGTCGAAGCAGTCCGGAGTCTCCACGACGGGGATCGGCAGATCCGGGTGGTCGTGGAGCCAGCTCAGCTCGGGGTGGGCCACGGCCATGGCCTTGGCTTCCTTGTTGAGCATCGCGGTGCGGAAGGGCAGGCGCGCCAGCCGATAGAGCGCCTCTTGGATCTGCCGCCGCCCCCAACCGGCCCGGGCGAAGATCTGGGCGTGCTCGGGGCAGATGAAGAGCATGTTGTCCTCCTTCTCCTCCGCCTTGTAGCGCGGGTCGGCGCGGCGGCCGATGAGCCAGAGCGCGGTGCCCACCTGGGCCACGTTGGTGGCCGCGGTGGCGAACACCTCGGTGAGGCCCTCGGGCGTGGTGCTGCTGAAATCGTGGAGCTCGCACATCCCGTAGGCAAAGTGGACGGTGACGGCGGTCGCCTCGCGGGCGAGGCCACGCGCGGCCACGCGAGCCTCATCTTGCCTGGCACCAGAGGGGAAGGAAGAGAGGTCGGCAGGCTCGGCCGCCGCCGCGAAAGCCGCTTTGAAACGACTATCCGCCGCTCGCGGCGGCGTCGCGCCCGGATTGTCCGCGATGAGGGCAAGGTTCTCGGTAGCGCTCGGTGTTCCGAGCCTTCAGAAGATTTCGGTCCGGTCACGCCCAACCCAACCCCCCTTGACTCCGCCCCTGAGGCGAGCGATCCTCGCTCGCGCGGGGAGGGACAAGCGGAGCGGCCGGCGAGACCGGCAGGGACGAAAGGGCAGGGCTTTTGGACCGACTATCCTCTTCACTTCGCGGCGCACTCATGGCAGTGCGTGGGGCGATGACTGCCGTTGTGGACCACGCGTTGATGGCTACTTTGACGCTTCGTCAGTGTCGCGAAACGCTGGCCCTCTCAGAATCGAGTTTCGTGGCGCAGCTCGACGTCGCGCCCAGGACGTACCGCACTGGAACTAACCGGCGCGACGGTCGACGATTATCGCCCCGTTCGGTTCTTTTCACTCACACGTTTCATATAGGCTGACGGACGCAGTTCCGATCAATGATGGACCGTCCAGAAACCGTTGAGCTGACGCTCTGAGGTCGTTGTGGCGAAGAGACAACGCAGAAGCGCGCGCGCGAAATCCGCCATTCGCCGGCGGACGCTGGCGGGCGGTGACCGGCAGCCGGTCCTCGAAGCGCTGTCCGTTGTCCTGCAGCCTGCGCCCGGACGCGACGCCCTGGCCCTCGCGCGGCAGATCGCGCGCCGGGTGCGGCTGAACGGCTGGCGCGTCGAATCGGTCGTGGAAAATGGCACCGAGGTGGAGATCGTTCCGCGGAAGCGCAGCATCGGCGTCGCGCGCGCGTGGGATTTCACTTACGCGCTGCGCGACCAGCCTGAGGTCGCGCACGCCGAGCCGATGTTCCGCTACCTCGTGCCGGAGAACGCGCCGCCGGTGGTGCGCAAGGCCTCGGGCGGCGGGCGCACCGATGATCCGGCCACCGACACCGAGTACGACTGGAGCCTGCGCAAGGCGAACGTTCTCGCGGCGTGGCGCCTGTTTGGCCCGAGGCTGCCCGGCGCCGGCGTGCACGTGGGACATCCCGACACCGGCTATACCCTGCACCCCGAGCTGGCCGATCCCGCACGTCTGCTGGTCACTGCCGGCTACGACTATGACGACGACGATCCGGATCCGGTGGACGATCTGAACGACGGCTTCCTCGACAACCCGAGCCACGGGACCGGAACCGGCAGCGTGATCCTGAGCGGCGTCGGCGCCGCCAACGGCGGGCCCGGCCCCTTCGTGTCGGGCGCGGCGCCCAACGCGATGCTTATCCCGATCCGCACCACCGAGTCGGTGGTGCTCTTCTCCATGCGCGGCCTGCGGAGGGCGATCGATCACGCGGCCACATATGGCGCGCAGGTCGTGTCGATCAGCCTCGGCGGTCCGTTCCCCGGCCTCAGCACGCGCCGCGCCATCCAGCGCGCGGTCGAAGCCGGCACCATCATCCTCGCGGCCGCCGGCAACGAGGTCGGCTTCGTCGTCTTCCCGGCGGCATTCGACGAAGTGATTGCCGTCGCGGCCAGCAACATCCGCGACGAACCGTGGACCGGATCGAGCCACGGTTTGGCGGTCGACATCACGGCGCCCGGCGAGTCGGTGTGGCGCGCGCGGACCGAACGCGATCAGAACGGGCGGATGAAGTTCCTCGTCGAGCGCGGCAACGGAACGTCGTTCGCCGTCGCGACGACGGCCGGTGTCGCGGCGCTCTGGGTGTCGTATCACGGGTGGCCGACGCTGGTGCGGAAGTATGGCGCGGCCAACATCGCTCGCGTGTTCAAGCAGCTGCTGCAGGCCAGCTGCCGCACGCCGCGTGGATGGGACACGCACGAGTACGGCCCCGGCGTCGTGGACGCGAAGAAGCTGCTGGCCGCACCGCTGCCCGACGCGGCGCCCGCGCGCAAGCTGCGCGACGCCAGACGAGCCGCCGTGGCGGCGGACGCAACCGGGCTCGAAACGCTCGTGCACCTGCTCCCCGACGTGCCGCGCACGCGTGTGGAGGAGACGATCGCCGACCTGCTACAGGTGCCGGATCGCGATCTGCCGTCGATCCTTCAGGACTACGGCGACGAGCTCGCGTTCCAGCTCGTCATGAGGCCCGGACTGCTGCAGACCCTCGGGCAGCGCGCCCGCGGCGGACGCGCCGCAGGATCCGCGCGCACGGCCGTGAAGCGCCGGCTGTCGAAATCAGGTCTGTCGTCGCGACTGCGCAGGCAGCTGGGTCAGCGGTAACGCTCGTCGCTGCGACCGTCCGCTATACTAGGTGTTGTCCTCGTACGAGGTCCCATGGCTACGAAGAAACGTTCGTCGGCGCGTCGCACGGCCTCGAGGCCGTGGACGAAGGCGCGTGCGCGGCCAGCGCTGAAGACGGTGCCGAACGAGATCGCCGCGCGGTACCGGACCGGCCAGGAGCGGAAAGTCCGCGACGCGCTGGCGCCATTTGGCAGCGTCGAAACGTATCCGCTCCGGCGCATGGTCGTCCTTCAGCGGGCGCCCGGCGTGGCGAGCGCGAGGGTGCAAGCCGCGCTGGACGACCTTCAGCGCGTCAAGCTCGTCGAGTTCGTGACGCCGGTCCTGCTCGATCCGGACAGCAACGCGCGGCAGGTGCTGACCGACGAGATCGTACTCCGGCTAAAGCCGGGACGCACCCAGCGCACGCTTGCCGCGCTCAAGGCCGAGCACGGCATCCAGATCGGCAGGCGCAACAAGTACGAGCCCTCGCAGTACATCGTGAAAGTGCCGAAGCCGTCCGGCACACAGACTCTCGATGTCGCCCGATCGCTCGATAAGTCCGAGGACGTGGAGTTCGCCAGTCCCAACTTCCTCACCGAGATCAAACGGTAAGGCGTCAACAACACCCCGCCGTCATCTGGCGGGGTCACATGTGAGGTGTCTCCATGCCCCACTACTTTGCTGCGTCCGGCACACCCATTCAGCTCGACGAGTCGCCAGACGACATCGGCGTACGCTTCGGACATGAGGACGGTCCCCTCATGGCGAAGACGGCGTTCCGCGCGCTGGTCCGGACGGTGCCAAAGGCGGCGGCTACGTCCGCCCTGCCCGCGAGGCGGTTCGGCCGGTTCATGCTGCTGCACGACAGCGGCGCCGGCGCCGCGCCGGTCGAAACCGTCGTCAACGCGCTGCCACGCCGGCTGACGTCGCGCGTAGCGCAGACGATGCCCGTGTTCGTGGAGCGCGAGTCGAAGTTGAAGCTCGTGGCGACCGAGCAAATCCTCGTCGGGTTCAAGCCGAAGTCGTCGGCGTCCTCGCGGCGCAAGCTGCTCGATGGGCTCGGTCTCACCATCGCCGGCGGGAGCGAGTTCGATCCCGCGCGGCAGATCATCGTGCCGACGTCCGTGCGACGCGCATCGCGCACGCTCGACCTCGCGAACCAGCTCGTCGCGGCTGATGACATCATCACCTACGCCGCGCCGAACTTCCTGGCCGAGGTGCGCAAGGGCGCTGTCAACGATCCGCAGTTTAAGGCGCAGTGGCACCTCGACAACACCGGGCAGAACGGCGCCGCGGCCATGCAGGACGTGCGCGCGCTCGCCGCGTGGGAGCGCGTGGGCGGCGGCGATCCGTCAATTTTGATCGCCATTATCGACGACGGGATCGATCTGGACCATCCGGATCTCGCGCGGAACATCTGGAAGAATCCGAAGGCTGGAGCGCGCGACAAGCACGGCCGCGACCTCGTGGACGACTCCGACCCATACAATCCTCGGCCCAAGGTGTTCATCCCGCCGTTCGACGACACCGACAGGAATGACATCCACGGGACGCCGTGCGCTGGCGTCGCGGCGGCCGTCGGGAACAATGGGAAAGGCGTGGCCGGCATGGCGTGGAACTGCCGGCTCATGGCCGTGAAGATTCTGGCCGGACCCGACCTGGCGCCCAACGATCGGATTGCCGACGCGATCCGCTACGCGTCCGAGCACGCCGACGTGCTGTCGTGCAGCTGGGGCACCGCACGGCATCCCGACATCGAGAGCGCGATTCAGTACGCGGTCACGCGCGGGCGGGGCGGACGCGGGTCTGTCGTGTGCGCCGCGACCGGCAACAATTACGCCGCGCGTATCGGCTTCCCGTCGAGCAACGAGCTCGTCGTCGCCGTCGGCGCCTGCAACGATCGCGGGGTCCGCTCGGCGTACAGTAATCACGGCGAGGGGATCGACGTCGTTGCGCCGAGCAGCGACGACCGCCGTCAGGGGATTACGACGACCGATGTCAACCTGCGGGGCAAGGGCTACAGCGCCGGCGCGTATTGCGACGATTTCGGCGGCACGTCGTCCGCCACGCCGCTCACCGCGGGCGTTGCGGCGCTCGTTCTGTCCGCGAACAAGTCGCTGAAATGGGACGAGGTCCGCGACATCCTCACGTCCACGGCGGACAAGATCGACAAGGCGAAAGGCGGATATCAGAAGGGCTACAGCGTGAAGTACGGATTCGGCCGCGTGAATGCCGGTGCGGCCGTATCTGGGGCGCAGCGGCGGAAGAGCCGCCGCGCTGGCCGGGCGGGAAGCAGGAAGCGCTAGTCGCGCGATTTGCGGGCCGGCAGCAGCGCCGCGGGTGGACAGCGGGCGTCGGCACCCGGGCCGGGCACGCCGGAACCGCTCTCCCTCCGGTTCCAACGCTCGCGCGGCCCGTTCCCTCGCTTCGCGTGACGACTTGCAGCTGATCAGGGCGACGTCCTCGTCGCGTCAGCACCCAAGGCTTGTTCGGCACCACGGATCGCGCGACGTCAGCAGGGGGCTTGATCCGCTGCCGTGGACATCTTCTGAAGGGTGGATAGATCGTCTCAGATCGAAGCAGCTCGCAAGGGCGGGCTGGCCAGAGGTTGCCTGAGCTGCTGGAGCGGCTGGGGCCAGGGGATCGGTCCTCACGCTCTGCACCCAAGCCATCAGGGTGACATCAGACCCGGTCTCAGACGGCGCCCGACCGCACCGCCCACGCGGTCTCTGGCCCCGGTCCGCCCAGCCCCTGCGCGCTCGCCCTCCTCTCGCACGCTTTGTCCGCGAACGAGGGCGAGGTTGTCGATAGCTCTGCCCGTTCCGGGCACCGCTGACGCTCATGGCCGACCAGACGCATGACTTTGGCTCGCGCGAGCGTCATCTTGCCTGGCACCAGAGGGGAAGGAAGAGAGGTCGGCAGGCTCGGCCGCCGCCGCGAAAGCGCTTTGAAACGACTATCCGCCGTCGTTATCACTTCCTCCTTCGCCAGCCGCAGGGACTGCAGAAACACGAAACCCCGCCTGGGGGCGGGGTCTTCCGCCGTCCTTGCCCTCTCGGGCCGCATCCCCGCTCTCTCGGGACCTACCCGGGTACGGCATCGGGTTGGGGGCGGGCTACGCGCCGAAGCCAGGTTGCAGGAATTGGTATACGAAGTCACGCTCCTGCAGGAACCGAGAGAACCCCTGTATGGTCGGGGGTGGCAGCATTAGTCTCAACCGCAGCGGAGCAAGGTTCTCTACTACAGCTTTGCCGTCCTTGTGACTCCTGGCAACCACCAACCCTGGGGTGTTGGGCGGTAGTCTATTCTTGAGCAGATCAATGAAGTGCCGTTCGGCTCCGCGCCATCCAACGATAAGCAGCTTGCTCACCGAAGGAAGACTCCGCTGTAACGCTTGCAAGTGTTGATCGGGGCACTCGAAACTCTTGCTCCGCTCTACCGGGATGGCAATAGCTGGGAACGCCGCCATCCGTGTCTCGCGCACAAACCCCACTCCAGGGCCCCGAATCACGCGGTACGTTGAACTGATTTGGAGTTCGTGGGCGTGGTCAATTAAGTACCGGACGCACTTCTGGTCGTCCTCGCCCACACCCGGAAAACGATTGGCAACCTCGCGAACCCAATTCACGGACCCGTGGACCTTCACAATCTGATATACGGGACCCGAGACATAGCTGTCTATATCCCCGGTCGGCACACGGTGAACGTCCAATGCCTTTTCTAGAAGCGTGTCGTAGTTGAAGGTGACGAGACATACGCGGCGATATCCGCCGAGAACTACCTCTTCGCCATTGCTGGTTCGGTCACGCCATCTTTCGATGCAATCTAAAAGCGACAGATAGTTGGTGATCCCTCGGGCGACCCTCTGCTCCCAACGATTTTCGCAGCCCCAAATATTGCTTTGGAGGTAGAACCGCAGTGCCGCAAGCTGGCTGTGCCGAATGCCGTATTCTTCGGCCTCCTCCTGTAGCACTTCAAGTTCCTGTTCGACATTGCCACTGCGTAGCCGGGAGATTATCGGCTTGCACTGCGGAAACTTGTCCATTACGGACACAAACTCGCGTCGATTATCGAACAGTTCATTCGCCAATGGTGGGCGGTCGTCATTGTCGAGCGGTCGAGGTGGGGGAAGGCCCGGCGGCACAAAGCCGCTCGGCGGCGGCGGGGGAAGGGACGAAACGGAGTCGTACGATGCTCCAGCGCCGAAGATAACCATTAGCATTAGCACAGGAAGTCAGCTCGGCTTTGAGACAAAACAAGCGGAGGACTTTCCTTCTCGGCGGCAGAAGGCGCAGCGCCGATGCTTGGGCCACGGCTCAGGTAGACCGCGACGAACAGTAGTGCCTTCCGCACGAGGCAAGTCATCTGCCACCCTCCAGCCTGTTCAGCTAAACCACCCCGCCTGCTCGATCTGCTGGCACTCAGTGATCACAGCCGCCAGGGCGCGGTCTACAAGTTTCGGTGCACCGCGTTCGAGACGGTCGGCGAGGATGGCGCGGATGGCGCGCTCGATACGGAGGTAGGGGTGCCAGAGGTGGGTATTCGGTTCTTCCAAGAACTCACTCGCTCGCCGCCATCGCCGATGCAAGGACAGCCGACTTGCCTTCGTCTTCGGAGAGCAAGGATACGCTGACTCTCGCATTCGCGATACCAATCCGAGATCGCACACCCACAAAATGCGCGCTAGACGCCCAGGTAGTACTTCTTCACCAGCTCGTTCTCGACGAGCTCGCGGGTGCTCCGGCCCTCGAACTCGATCCTGCCGTGCACGATGATGTAGCCCCGGTCGGCGATCTTGGTGGCCTGGTTGAAGTTCTGCTCGGCCATGAGGACCGTGAGGTGGTGCCGCTCCTTCAGCTGCTTGATCGTCGCGATCACCCGGCTCACAAGGATCGGGGCCAGCCCCACGGACGGCTCGTCCACCAGCAGGATTTTCGGCGAGGACATCAGCGCGCGCGCCACGGCCAGCATCTGCTGCTCGCCCCCGCTCATGCTTCCCGCGAGCTGGCGCCGCCGCTCCTGGAGGATCGGAAACGTCTCGAGGCAGGCGCCGAGATTCCGCTCGATGTCCCGGCGCGCCGCCGGCCGGTAGGCCCCGAGCAGCAGGTTCTCCTCCACCGTGAGCTTCGGGAAGAGGCGACGCCCCTCGGGGACGAGCGCGACGCCGAGGCCCACGATCTCCTCGGCGGGCCGACCCACCAGGTCGAGCCGTTTGCCGTCCGTTTCCAGGAAGATCTCGCCGCTCGACGGCTGGACCAGGCCCATGATGCACTTGATGAGCGTGCTCTTGCCGTTGCCGTTGGCGCCCAGGAGGACCACCGTCTCCCCTTCGCTGGCCTCGACCGAGACCCCGTGGAGCACCCGCACGGCGCCGTAGCCGGCGTGGACGTCGGTGACGACGAGCCTATTCGCCAAGGTACGCCTTCTCCACGCGCTTGTTGTTCACGACCTCCTCGGGAGTGCCCTCGGCGATCTTCTCGCCGGCGTCGAGGACGGCGATCCGCTGTGAGAAGC
>JBBTPF010000316.1:0-2989 GCA_038066295.1 Candidatus Methylomirabilota bacterium
GGGGCGCGCCGAGCGGCCGGGGGCCCTTCGAGGCCCCCCATGTTCTCAGAGCTGCCCGGAGTCTCCCCAGCGCTCGAGCAGCGCGCGGTACGCCGGATCGTCGTAGCGCGCGAGGCTGAACGCCGGGGCGTAGCGCGGCAAGGGGCGCCCCGCGATGCAGTCGGCCAGGAGGTCCGCCGCGCCGTTCGAGGCCATCAATCCGTAGCCGGAGAGCGCGCCGAGCACGTACGCGCCCTCCACGGGCAGCGGGCCCGCGAGGAAGCGGTTCTCGCGCGTCTTCGTGTAGTAGCCGCCGTCCACGAAGCATCGCGGGAGCCGCGAGAGATAGGCGCCGAGCGCCGGGATCATCCGCGACATGCCGCGCAGCGCGATCTCGGCGTACGCGGGATCGAACGCGAGCGGGAACGTCGGCTCGACCGGTTCGACGTCGTACGTCCAGATCAGCAGCACCACCGGGCTCTCACCGGCGCCTTCCGGCCGGCCGTGGACGCCGGCCGGGAACTCATCGAGCAGCCGCGGGTGAGCCTCCGACCGGGCCAGCTCGCCGCGCTCCTCCTCGGACCAGGGCAGCCGCACGGGATCGGTCCAGATCATCATGGGGGCGTCGCGCGGCACCGCGCCGAGGACGTCGTTGAACGCGACCTTCGCGTGGCGCTCGCAGAACACCGGCAGCTCCACGCCGAGCAGCCGGCCCACGCGCTGGACGAACGGGCCCGCCGCGTTCACGAAGCGCGGCGTCGAGATCGTCCGCGCTCCGCCGCTCGCGCTCACCGCGACGGCCCGCACGCGCCCGCCCGCCGTGTCGATCCGCTCCACGCGCCCCTCGACGAGCCGCACCCCGCTCGCGCGCGCGCGCTCGAGCAGGTACATGCCGAGCTGCTGGCCGCTGAACCACCCGCAGCGCCGGGCGTGCAGCACGGCGACCGTGTCGTCCGCCAGGCAGGGGAAGTGCCGCCGGATCAGCGTCCGGTCGGTGATCACGTCCACGCCCGTGGGCTGGTCCTCGAAGCCGTGGGCCGGCGCGGGATGGTACTCGCTCCCCGCGCTCCGGTGGACGCGGACCGGGCCGGAGCCGAGCGCCGCCGCCTCGTCCGCTCGCTCGATGAACTGCGGCACGCGCTCCGGGTCGGCCGTGGCGAAGAGGTAGCCGCGGCGGTTCATCCGGAACACGTTGCCGCTCTCGCGCGCGAGCTGATCGAGGAGATCGATGGACCGGTTCATCAGCGCGACCATGGCGTCGCCGGGCCCCGGCCACCAGTTCCGGTAGCACTCGGTGGACTTGTCGCTCGTCAGCGAGAGCGGCGGGCGCTCGTCGACCAGGACGATGTCGGTGACGCCGCGCCGCACGGCCAGGTGGTAGGCGGCGGCGATCCCGGCGATCCCGGCCCCGCAGATGACGACGTCGGCGGTGTTGTCGCCCCCGGCCACGATCGGCGTCCTGCCCGCGCGCTACCGGCTCGGCATCTCGAACGGCTGACCGTTGACGCGATGGGTGTAGTTGATGACCACCGGGCGGGTCAGCGCCTGCTCGGTGTAGCAGCTCGCGTGCGCGACGCGGATCGCGGTCGCGAGCGCCTCGGGGTCCTCCTCCGAGTCGACGCTGAGCTCGAGGTCGAAGCGCATCGGCTCGCTGCGGAACGTGCCGGCCAGCGCCGAGCCCTCGAAGTGCCACCGGCAGACCAGCTTCACGCTCGCGTCGTCGATCTTGAGCCCCCGGATCGTCGCGTACCGCGACAGGTGGGTGAGCAGTCAGAACGCGATCCCGCTGGAGAAGTACGCCAGCGGAAAGGGCGCGGAGGCCTCGCCCCCGAGGTACGACCCCTCGTCCGAGACGAGGGTGTAGGTCGGGCCCACCGCGTCTCCCGCCGGGAGACCGCGCTGGACCAGCGTGGCCCGCGCGACCTTCTTCTGCGCGGCCAGGGGGCCCAGGTTCCTGGCCTCCACGTGGATCTCGAGGTCGCGCTTCTGCTGCTCGCGTAGATTCGCCGGGATCTCTTCGGCCAAGGCGGTTCACCTCCCGACAGGCGTGCGTCGCGTGCCTAGCACCGTAGGCGCGGCCGTCGAGCCTGTCAAGGGCACCGCTTGGCGTTGAGCATCGCCGCTTGACCCCTTGTGACCGGACGGGCTAGGCTCGGGCCACTTCCCGACTTCTTCCCTCGCGACGAGGAGGGCGCTATGAAGCTCAAGGACCGCGTGGCGATCGTGACGGCGGCGGCGGGCGCGGGCATCGGCCAGGCCGTGGCGCGGCGCTTCGCTGAGGAGGGCGCCCAGGTGGTGATCTCCGACGCCCACGGCCGGCGCGCTCAGGAGGTGGCCGCGAGAATGCAGAAGGACTACGGGCGCGAGGTGCCGGCCTTCGAGGTGGACGTGAGGCGCCGGGACCAGGTCGAGGCGATGGTGCGGGCCACCGCCGAGCGCTTCGGACGGATCGACGTCCTCTTCAACAACGCCGGCATCAACAAGCTCGAGCCGGTCGCAGAGATGTCGGATGAGACGTGGGACCTGGTGCTGGGCGTCTGCCTCACCGGGACCTTCTACGCCACGCGCGCGGTCCTGCCCCACATGATCCGGCAGCGGCGCGGCGTGATCGTGAGCATGGCCTCGGTAGCGGGCTGGATCGCCTCCGGCGACGGCCAGGCGCATTACTGCGCGGCGAAGGCCGGCGTGATGGCGTTCACGCGATCGGTCGCGGCCGAGTGTGGCAGGCACGGCGTCCGCGCCAACGCGATCGCGCCGGGCGTTATCTACAACGAGTTCCTCAGCCGCATCTACCCGCCCGATTACTTCGAGAAGCGGAAGGACCAGTCCCTGGTCGGGCGCCTCGGCGAGCCAGCGGATGTGGCGAACCTCGCGCTCTTCCTCGCAAGCGACGACGCCTCCTACATCACGGGCGAGGTCTTCTGCATCAGCGGCGGCGCCTACGTGCGCACGTAGCGGGCGCGTCGGCGGCTATCGCCGGTATCAGTCGCGGCGCGGAGCGCCGGCGGCT
>JBBTPF010000317.1:0-7693 GCA_038066295.1 Candidatus Methylomirabilota bacterium
AACGCCAGAGCGATGATCAGCTCGATCACGACGAACATGAAGAAGATCTTCGTTCGGGCCACGCCGAGGTCGGCGTAGTTCTGGAAGAAGACCCAGAGGAAGATGGGGCACTCGACGACGACGCCCAGCAGGATGAGGGTCCTGACATCCCAGGAAAAGACGCTCTCTCTCGGGTCGCGCGGCGGCCTCTGCATGATGTCCGGATCGGGCGGGGCCAGGCCGAGCGCCAGGGCCGCGGGACCGTCGGTGGCCAGGTTGATGTAGAGGATCGCAGCCGGTAGCAGAGGCAACAATTCAGGGTCGGTGATCATGACCACGCCGCCGAGCACGACGACCTCAGTGATGTTGGCCCGCAACAAGTAGGTCAGATACTTCTTGATGTTGTCGTAGATCCATCGTCCGAGCTCGATCGCGCGCACGATGGTCGCGAAATTGTCATCACCGAGCACCATGTCGGCGGCTTCCTTCGCCACATCCGTGCCGGTGATTCCCATGGCGATGCCGATGTCGGCGTGCTTCAGCGCCGGCGCGTCGTTGACCCCGTCGCCGGTCATCGCGACCACCTCGCCCCGGTTCTTCCACGCGCGGACGATCTTCAGCTTGTCCATGGGCGAGACCCGGGCGTACACCGTCACACGGTCGACGACGCGCTCGAATTCCTCGTCGCTCATCTTGTTCAGGTCGTCGCCCGTCAACACGAGGTCGCCTTCGCGGTAGATGCCGATTTCTCTCGCGACGGCCATCGCGGTGAGCCTGTGGTCCCCCGTGATCATGATGGGCCGGATGTGCACCTGGCGGCAGACCCTGACCGCCTCCGCGGCCTCCACGCGCGGGGGGTCCATCATCCCCACGAGGCCGACGAATGTCAGCTCGTGCTCGACGACCCCTTCCGCGTACGGCCCGTCCAGCGGCAGTCGCTTGCAGGCGATGCCCAGGACTCGCAAGGCGTCCGTGGCCATCTCCTCGTTGACTGCGAGGATCCTGGCCCGCTCGGCGTCGGTGAGCGCCCGCTCCTCGTTGCCATCCACGACCGACGAGCACCGCTCGAGGAGCACCTCAGGGGCGCCCTTGACGAAGGCCAGCCGGCTCCCGTCCGCCGTGCTGTGTATCGTCGTCATCCGCTTGCGCTCGGAACTGAACGGCAGTTCCTCGATCCTGGGGGCCTCCAGTCTGGTTTCCTCCTGGTGCAGCCCCGCTTTGACCGCGAGCACCACGAGGGCGCCCTCGGTGGGGTCGCCTTTGACGAACCAGCGTCCGCCGTCCTCGCAGAGCACGGCGTCGCTGCAGAGGATCCCGCCCGTGAGGAGCAACCGAACCGTCTTCTCGCCAGGGAGCAGCGGCGGGTTGAAGCCCCCGACGGGAGCGTAGCCGGCACCGGTCACTTCAACGACCCGCCCTCCGACGAAGACCCGCCGTGCCGTCATCTCTCCTTTCGTGAGGGTGCCGGTCTTGTCCGAGCAGATCACCGTCGTGCACCCGAGCGTCTCCACGGCCGGCATCTTTCGCACGAGGGCGTTTCGTTTCGCCATCTCGTGCATGCCGACGGCCAGCGCACCGGTCACGATGGCGGCGAGCGCCTCGGGGACAGCCGCCACCGCCAGCGCGATGGCGAACATCACCATGCTAACGACGAACTCGAGGTTGACGCGACCAACGACCGTCTCCCTGATGACGCTCGTCACGATCGCCAGGGCGCACACGCCGAGGGCGATGATGCCCAGCCACCGCCCGATCTCTTCAGTCCGCTTCTCGAGTGGACTCTTCTCCTCGGTCACCGCGGCGACCTGCTCGGCGATTTTCCCGAACTCCGTCTTCATGCCGGTGGCGGTGACGACCGTCCGTGCGCGACCATAGGTGACCGTGGTTCCGGTGAACACCACATTCCTCCGGTCGCCCACGGGCACATCGACCGGCAGCATTCTCACGTCCTTCTCGACGGGGAAAGATTCGCCCGTGAGCGGAGCCTCGTCGCACTTGAGCGAGTGGATTTCGATCAGCCGAGCGTCCGCAGGGATTCGATCTCCCGCTTCGAGGAGCATGACGTCCCCGGGCACGAGCTCCCGTGACGCGATGCGCAGCTCCTTGCCTCCCCTCAGCACCGTGATGGTCGGTGCCAACATCCGCTTCAGCGCCTCGAGTGCCCGCTCGGCCCGATACTCCTGAACGAAGCCCAAGACCGCACAGAAGATGACGATCGCCAGGATGATCCCGGCATCGACGATCTCGCCGAGCAGCGCCGACAGGACCGTGGCGATCAGGAGGATGACGATCAGGGTGTTCTTGAACTGGTTGAGGAGCAGTAACGCCGGCGAGACCCTGTGCGCCTTCGCCAGCTCGTTCGGCCCGTGTCTCTCCAGGCGGCCCCGGGCCTCCGCCTCACTCAGGCCTTGCCGAGGATCCGCCTCCAGTTGGCGGAGAACCGCGTCGACGTCCATGGCGTGCCAGGTCATGCGTTCCTCACCTTCGCGGCGGAGCGTCCCCGTTGTTCGATCCACAGCAGAGCTTCTCGATTCCAATGCCGATTCCCGGCCCGCCCGCCAGCGATCATGTTTTCCGCGGCGCCGGCCGCGGCGCGGCGAGGCCGCGCAGCCGCCGCCACCACGGCGTCAGGACGGGCAGCACGAAGAAGAACACGGCGACCGCCGTGATCGCGCCCGCGATCGGACGGGTCACGAAGATCGCCAGCGACCCCTGGGACATGATCAGGCTCTGGCGGAGCGCGTTCTCGGCGAGGTCGCCGAGGACCAGGGCCAGCACGAGGGGCGCGAGCGGATAGTCGAGCTTCTTGAACACGTAGCCGATCACGCCGAAGACGAGCATATACCAGATATCGATCATGCTGTTGTGGACCGCGTACGAGCCGACGGCGCACACGACCACGATCAGCGGGGTGAGG
This sequence comes from Candidatus Methylomirabilota bacterium, assembly GCA_038066295.1. GTDB lineage: Bacteria > Methylomirabilota > Methylomirabilia > Rokubacteriales > CSP1-6 > JACPCG01. Next base: position 2,897 of record JBBTPF010000317.1, read on the forward strand.
ATCGCGAACGGGATGCGGAGGATCGCGGCGAAGAAGGGCACGAAGGCGAGCACCATCAGCACGCCGATGATGTTCCCCGTGTACATGCTCGCGATGAGCCCCCAGACGAACTCCGGGTTGTCCTTGAAGAGCATCGGTCCCGGCTGGAGCCCCCAGATGATCAGTCCGCCCAACATGACTGCCGCGGTCGGCGAACCCGGGATCCCCAGCGTGATCATCGGCAGGATCGCCGCCACGCCGGCGGCGTGGGCCGCCGTCTCCGGCGCCACGACGCCCTCGAGCTCGCCCTTGCCGAACCGCTCGGGATGCCTGGAGAACCGCTTGGCGAAGGCGTAGCTCATGAACGAGGCCGGCGTCGCGCCGCCGGGCTTGAAGCCCATCCAGAAGCCGATCACCGAGCCGCGGACGAAGGTGCGCGCGTAGCGTGGCAGGATCTTCCACGTATCGAGGACGACGCGGAGGTTCATCCCGGTCTTGGCGGCCCGAAAGGAGAGCCCCTCCTCCACGCTCAGGAGGATCTCGCCGATCCCGAAGAGGCCGATGACGGCGACGATGAAGTCGAAGCCCTTCATGAGGTCCACGAAGCCGAAGGTCAGCCGGAGCTGGCCCGTCACGATGTCGAGCCCGACGGCGGCGAGGATGAACCCGAGCAGGATCGACACGAGCGACTTGAGGGGGTTGCCGCCGCCGAGCCCCACGAAGCTCGAGAACGTCAGGAGCTGGATGGCGAAGAACTCGGGCGGGCCGAACTTCAGCGCGATCTCGGCCAGGAGCGGCGCGAAGAACGTGATCAGCACGATCGAGAAGAAGGCGCCGACGAACGACGAGGTGAACGCGGCCGTGAGCGCCTGGCCCCCCTGCCCCTGCTTGGCGAGGGGGTAGCCGTCGAACGTGGTGGCCACCGACCACGGCTCGCCCGGGATGTTGAACAGCACGGAGGTGATGGCGCCGCCGAAGAGCGCGCCCCAGTAGATCGACGTCAGGAGGATGATCGCCGACGTGGGAGGCATGGTGAACGTCAGCGGCAGCAGGATGGCGACGCCGTTGGCGCCGCCGAGGCCGGGGAGGACGCCGATGATCGTGCCGAGTGTGACGCCGACGACGGCGATGAAGAGATTGTACGGGGTGACCGCGATCTGGAAGCCGAGGAGGAGGTTCTCGAGCCCCATCGCTCAGTGGCCGAGCCACGCTTCCAGGGGGCCTTTGGGCATCGGGACCAGAAACCACTTCTCGAAGACGAAAAACGTCACCAGCGGAAAGCCGACCGCCACGGCGACCACCGCGAGCCACGAGTGACGGCCGATCCACCGCATGTAGAGGCCCGTGTAGAGCGCCGCGGCGACGTAGAGGCCGAGCCACTGCATGACGACGACCAGCGCCAGCGCCGGCCAGAGCACCTTCAGCACCAGGCCGAGCTGCTCGCGCCTCACGAAGGCCCGCCGCGGCGCGCGCCGCAGGGCCTGGAGGAAGATCGCGACGCACATCGCGACCATGATGAGCCCGAGCCAGAACGGCAAGAACCCGCTCTTGGGCCCGTCCGTCCCCCATCCGAAGCCGAGCCGGACGGCGTCGAAGAGCACGACGCCGCCCAGCAGCATCAGGACGGAGGCGGTGATGAGGTCGGCAGCGCGCATCTACTTCTTGAGGAGCCCGCCCTTCGCCATCAGGTCCTTGTGGAGCTGCTCGGCTCCCTCCACCCACTTCACGTACTCGGCGCCGGTGACGTACGCGGGCTTGAGCGCCCCGTCCGAGAGATACTTCTTGAACTCGGGCGTGTCGTAGACCTTCTTCAGGAAGCCCGCGTACCATTCGACCGCGTCCTTCGGCATGTCGGGCGTGCCGAAGATCCCGCGCAGCATGTTGTAGTGGATGTCCACCCCGAGCGCCTCCTTGCCGGTGGGAATGTCCTTCCAGTCGGGGTCGGGGATGCGCGCGGTGTCGAAGACGGCCAGCGGGCGGACCCTCCCCGCCTTCCAGTGGCTCGCGCACTCGATCGGGTTGTTCACCGTGGAGTCCACGTGCTTGCCGACCAGGTTCACGCACACCTCGCCGCCGCCCTTGAACGGCACGTAGATGAACTTGAGCCCGAGCGCCTGCTCGAGCTGGATCGTGATGATCTGGTCCTCCTGCGCGGAGCCGGTGCCACCCATCTTCATCGCCCCCGGCTTGTCCTTGGCGGCCGCGATGTACTCCTTGGCCGTCTTGTACGGCGTCTCCGCGTTCACCCACAGGATGAACTGGTCGAGCGCCATGCGCGCGATCGGCGTGAGGTCCTTCCAGTTGAACGGGACGCCCGTGTGCAGCGGCGTGGTGAAGAGGTTCGACAGCGTGATGATGATCGTGTGCGCGTCGCCCTTCTTGCCCTTGACGTGCAGGAAGCCCTCCGCGCCCGCGCCCCCCGACTTGTTGACGACGATGATCGGCCGGGGCGAGAGCTTGTGCTTCTCGGCGAGGCCGGCGATCAGGCGCGCCATCTGGTCGGCGCCGCCGCCGGTGCCCGCGGGAATGACGAACTCGATCGGCTTGGTCGGCTCCCAGGCGGCCGCCTGCGCCGGCGCGGACACCGCGACGAACAGCGATGCGAGGACGATGCAGACGGCGGTGCGAGCGATCGATCTCATCGACGCCTCCTTTCGCAACGTAGAGCGAATGTCCTAGAGCGTTTCTCCCGAGACAGCGCAAGCGGGGCGCTCGACACGCCCGGCCCGTCTATCAGCGAACGCGATGTCGCGCCGGACGCTACGTCGCCTCGAGCGCCGCCTTCGTCGCGTCGAGGCGCCTGAAGGGCACGACCGCGGGGATCTCCCACTTCTCCCACGTCTCGTCCACCTTCGCCTGGAAGTACGCGAGGTCCTCCTCCGTGAAGTGGGCGAAGCGCCCCTGCTTCAGGAGGTACTCGCGCACCGGCTTGCGCGCCCGCCCCTCGACGATGGCCTTGGTCTTGCCGTAGTACTTGATCAGCCCGTCCTCGACCTCGTAGAGGGGGAAGAGGCCGGTCTCGACCGCCAGCTCGCCGAGCTCGTGCGAGAGCATCGGGTCGTAGTCCCAGCCCTTCGGGCACGGATCGAGCGAGTGGATGAACGTCGGCCCGCCGATCGTGAGCGCCCGGCGCACCTTGTTCATCATCTCGACCGCGTAGGAGGCGCAGACCGTGGCGACGTACCGGCACTCCGGATGCCCCGCGGCCATCATCCCGGCCATGTTCTTCTTCCAGCGCGTGTGCATGATCCGCCTGGCCTTGCCGGGCGGGCTGAAGGTCGTGTGCGCCCCGAACGGCGTGAGCCCGGAGACCTGGATGTCGGTGTTGGCGTAGGACTCGTTGTCGTAGAGGAGGATGAGGGAGTTGTACTCCTTGTGCGTGAGCGTCGCCGAGATCGCGCCAAGTCCCATATCGGCGCCGCCGCCGTCGCCGCAGAACGCGATGACGTTGATCGGCTCCGCCTTCATCTTCCCCTTCCGCATCAGCGCCTTCAGGCCCGCAGCCGTCCCGAGCGCCGCGGAGCCGGACGACCCGAGCTGGGTGTGCATCCACGGCACCACCCAGGGTGTCGTGTAGTACGTCGTGTTCGCGACGTACATGCACCCGGTCGACCCGAGCACGATCGTGCGCGGGCCGGCCGCCTTCACCATGAGCTTCATGACGAGGGCCGACTCGCATCCCTGGCAGGTCCGGTGGCCGGAGGTGAAGTACTCCTCGATCGTGACCTTCTTGACGCCACGGAACGGTTCCAGGATCTGCGTGGCGTTGGTGAACGTCGTCGTCTCAGCCATGGCCGTCTGTCTCCTAGTCCCGCACTCCCAGCCAGTGGGTCTTCGCGTCCGACCGGCCGGACTTCGCGGCACCGTAGCACATTTCCGCCGCCTTGTAGACGTCCTCGAGCGTCACCTCCCGGCCGCCCAGGCCGGAGATGAACGACAGGAGCGGCGGCCGCCGGTCGGCGTTGTACAGGGCCGCCCGGATCTCGTTGGCCACCACGCCCGACGCGAACGGCGAGCCCATCGAATAATCGCGGTCGATGACCCCGATCGCCTGCGCCTTCGAGAGCGCGGCGACGAGTTTTTCTGTTGGGAATGGTCTGAACCACCGCAACCGAACGAGTCCAACCCTCTTGCCTTTCGCCCGCATCTCCCTGACCGCGACCTTGATCGGCAGCGAGATCGTCCCCATGCCGACGAGGATGACCTCCGCGTCCCGGGTCATGTACTCCTCGAACCACGGGTTCTCCGGCGCGCGGCCGAAGACGCGGCCGAAGTCGGCGTACGCCTCCTCGATGACCGTGGAGGCGCGCTTCATCGCCTCGTCGTTCTGGCGGCGAATCTCGATGACCCAGTCCTCGTTCGCCTGCGGGGCGACGGTGATCGGGTTGTCCGGGTGGAGGAGCAGGTCGCCGCGGTTGTAGCGCGGGAGGAACGCGTCCACCTTCTCCTTCGGCGGCACCAGCGTGAGCGCCTGGGAGTGCGTGAGGAACGCGCCGTCGGCCGAGATCGCGCACGGCAGGAAGACGCGCCGATCCTCCGCCACGCGGTAGGCGATCAGCGTCGTGTCGAGCGCCTCCTGGGAGGAGTCGATCCAGCAGAGCATCCAGCCGAGGTCCCGCACGAAGAGCGCGTCGTTGTGCTCGACGCCGAACGCGCCGGGGTCGTCGAGCGCCCGGTTGCCGACCAGGCAGACCATCGGCACGCGGAGCGGCGGGGTGACGACCAGGCACTCCATCGCGTACGCCCAGCCCACGCCCGAGGAGCCGCAGAACACGCGGGCGCCGACGGTCGAGGCGTGCTTGACGATCTCGAACTGGC
>JBBTPF010000318.1:0-6565 GCA_038066295.1 Candidatus Methylomirabilota bacterium
GGGCGCCTGCCGCCGACCTCGCCGCGCTGACGCTGGTCGGCGGCCAGGCGGGGAGCGTGGCCGCGGCGGCGCTGGCCCGGCTTGCGTTCGCGGGGGAGCGGCACGGGCATCTCGTTCGCGCGCTGGACGAGGGACCCGCCGACCTCGCGGCGCTCGGCGCTGCGGCCGCGCCCAGCGAGCGGGCGCGACGCCTACGCGAGCGCGTGCCCGCGGCGCTCGGGTGGCTCTGGCTCAACGGTGACGGCCGGACGCGCGCGGTGCTCGAATGGTACGCGGCGCTCGCCCCGCGGCTCGTGGAGCTCTCCGGGGATGACGTGGTCGACCTGGGCGTGCCGCGGGGACCGGCGGTCGCGCGCGTCCTGGCCGAGCTCCGGGACGGGAGGCTCGACGGGCGCCTCACGAGCCGCGCCATGGAAGTCGAACACGTCCGACGCTGGACGGAGAACGGAGGCTGAGGTGGTCCCGAAATACATCTTCGTGACCGGAGGCGTCGTGTCGTCGCTGGGCAAAGGGCTTGCGGCCGCCTCGATCGGGTCACTCCTGGAAGCGCGGGGCTTCCGGGTCACCCTGCAGAAGATGGATCCGTACATCAACGTGGACGCGGGCACGATGAGCCCATACCAGCACGGCGAGGTGTTCGTCACCGACGACGGCGGCGAGACGGATCTCGACCTCGGCCACTACGAGCGGTTCACGTCGGCGCGCGTGACGCGCGACCACAACGTCACCACGGGGAAGGTCTACTTCTCCGTCATCCAGAAGGAGCGGCGGGGCGACTACCTCGGACGCACCGTCCAGGTCATCCCGCACATCACCGACGAGATCAAGAGCTCCATCCGGCGGGTCGCGCGCGACACGGACGTGGTCATCGTCGAGGTCGGCGGCACCGTCGGCGACATCGAGGGGCTGCCGTTCCTCGAGGCGATCCGCCAGTTCAAGAAGGACGTCGGGCGAGAGAACGTGATCTACGTCCACCTGACGCTCGTACCTTTCATGCAGGCGGCGTCCGAGCTCAAGACGAAGGCGACGCAGCATTCGGTGAAAGAGCTGCGCGCCATCGGGATCCAGCCCGACGTCCTGCTGTGCCGGACGGACCGGTACCTGCCGCCCGGCATCAAGTCGAAGATCGCGCTCTTCTGCGACGTCGAGGAGGAGGCGGTCATCACCGCCAAGGACGTGGAGACGATCTACGAGGTGCCGCTCGTCTTCCACCGTCAAGGGCTCGACGACATCATCTCAAAGCTCCTCGGCCTCGAGAGTCGGCCGACCGACCTGTCGCGCTGGGAAGCGATCGTCAAGCGGGTCAAGTCGCCGAGCGCGAGGACGCAGATCGCCGTGGTCGGCAAGTACGTCGATTTGAAGGACTCGTACAAGAGCCTCGTGGAGGCGCTCACGCACGGTGGGATCGCCAACGACGCCCGCGTGGAGGTCCGGTGGGTGGACGCCGAGCACGTCGAGCGCGAGGGAGCCGCATCCCAGTTCGCGGACGTCCACGGCATCCTCGTGCCCGGCGGGTTCGGCGACCGGGGGATCGAGGGCAAGATCGAGGCGGTGCGCTACGCGCGGGAGCAGCGCGTGCCGTACCTCGGCATCTGCCTCGGCATGCAGTGCGCGGTCATCGAGTACGCGCGGACCGTCTGCGGGCTGGCCGGCGCGAACTCGTCCGAGTTCGACGCGGGCGCGCCCCACAAGGTGATCGACCTGCTGCCCGAGCAGCGGGCGGTGGCCGACAAGGGCGGCACGATGCGGCTCGGCCTCTACCCGATCGTCCTCGGCGAAGGCAGCCTCGCCTCCCGCCTGTACGGGCAGGGGATCATCCAGGAGCGCCACCGCCACCGCTACGAGGTGAACAACGACTACCTCGCGAAGCTCGAGAAACACGGGCTCCGGATCTCCGGGATCTGGGCGGAGAAGCAGCTCGTCGAGATCGTCGAGATCCCCGAGCACCCGTACTTCGTCGCCGGTCAGTTCCATCCCGAGTTCCGCTCGCGGCCCTGGGAGCCGCACCCGCTCTTCGCGGGCTTCGTCAGGGCGGCCCTGGAACACCAGGGCGCATGACCTCCGAGGTCCGGGTCGGGCGCATCCGCGTCGGCGGCGGGCAGCCGCTCGTGCTCATCGGCGGGCCCTGCGCGATCGAGAGCGAGAAGCACGCGTTGATGACCGCGGAGCGTCTCGCGCTCCTCGCCGCCGAGCGGCGCGTGCCGTTCGTCTACAAGTCCTCGTACGACAAGGCCAACCGCTCGTCCATCAACGGCTACCGCGGGCCGGGACTCGAGGAGGGGCTCCGCATCCTCCGGAAGGTGCGCGACACCGTCGGCGTGCCGGTGCTCTCCGACGTCCACCAGGTGTCGGAGGTAGGGCCGGCCGCGGAGGTCCTCGACGTCCTTCAGATCCCGGCCTTCCTCTGCCGCCAGACGGACTTGATCCTGGCAGCGGCGCGGACCGGCAAGCCCGTGAACGTGAAGAAGGGACAGTTCCTTGCGCCGGGCGACATGAAACACGTCGCGGACAAGATTCTCTCGGTCGGGAACCGCTCGATCCTCCTCACCGAGCGCGGGACCTCTTTCGGCTACCATAATCTGGTGGTGGACATGCGGGGGCTCCAAGACATGCGCGCGCTCGGCTTTCCGGTCGTCTTCGACGCGACCCACTCCGTGCAATTACCCGGCGGCGCCGGCGACCGCTCGGGCGGCGAGCGCCGGTACGTCCCGGCGCTGGCGCGTGCCGCCGTCGCCGTCGGCATCGACGCGCTCTTCATGGAGATGCACGAGGACCCCGACCGAACGCTGCCGGGCGGCCGACCGCTCTCCGACGGGCCGAACATGCTGCGCATCGATGATCTGCCGCGCCTTCTCGACGAGCTGGTCGCCATCGGGGCCGCCCTCAAATGAAAAACGCGCACGCTCAACGCAGCCACGCCGCGCCTGTCTCAGGCCACCCACGATCCACCCCGGCCTCGCGGAGATCGCTCCAACGCAGCCACGCCGCGCCTGTCTCAGGCCACCCACGATCCACCCCGGCCTCGCGGAGATCGCTCCAATGACCCGCCGGGATCTCCGAGGCCTTGCCGAGCGCGTGTTGCGGCTCGAGGCCGAGGCGATCCTCGGCTTGATCCCCAAGCTGGACGAGCGCTTCGACCGCGCGGTCGACCTCGTGCACGGGTGCACGGGCCGGGTCATCGTGACGGGCATGGGCAAGTCCGGGCTCATCGGGCGCAAGATCGCCGCGACCCTCGCCTCGACGGGCACCCCGGCCTACTTCCTCCATCCGGCCGAGGGCGCCCACGGCGACCGCGGCATGGTCGCGCGTGGCGACGTCGTGCTCGCGCTCTCGAACTCCGGGGAGACCGACGAGGTGCTCGCGATTCTCCCGCCTCTCAAGCGGCTCGGCGTGCCGATCGTCTTGCTCACGGGGAGCCCCGGCTCGACACTGGCGCGCCAGTGTGAGGTCGTGCTCGACGTCAGCGTGCCCGAGGAGGCGTGCCCGATGAACCTGGCGCCGACCTCGAGCACGACGGCGGCGCTCGCCGCCGGCGACGCGCTCGCGATGGTGCTGCTCGAGCTGCGGGGCCTCCGGCCGGAGGACTATGCGGCGCTCCACCCGCGCGGGACGCTCGGGTGGCGCGCGCTGTTCCGGGTGGCCGACCTCATGCACACGGGCGATGCGGTGCCCAGGGTCGGCGACCGGACGCCGATGCGCGAGGTGATCGTCGAGATGACCCGCAAGCGGCTGGGCATGACGACGGTCGTCGACGCCTCGGGTCGCCTCGTCGGCGTCGTGACGGACGGGGACCTGCGCCGCCTCCACCTCCGCGACGCGCCGATCGACGGGCTCAACGCCGGCGAGATCGCGACCCCGGAGCCCAAGACCATCCGGGCCGACGATCTGGCCGCGAAGGCGCTCGAGGTGATGGAGGCCTGGCAGATCACGAGCCTCGTCATCGTGGACGACGCCCGGCGTCCCGTCGGGATCATCCACCTGCACGACATCCTGAAGGCGAAGATCGTCTAGTTCGGGGTTTTCCCTTCTCCGCTTCCGGCGGCCTGTGGTAGTCTGGTACCGAAATTGCATTTGGCGCCCGCGGCCTGTGGATACCGTACGGAGCGTGGACTGTGAAATCGCGTAAATCCGCGGCCTGGGACGTCCGGCGCGTGGCCAGCGCGATCCTTGCCGTCGTCGTCCTGTTCGTTGTGGGGGTCGTGGCGACGCTCGCCGTGAGGAGCCGGGTGGCTCGGGTCGAGTCGACCGGCCCGGCGGCCTCCAGCGCCGATTTGAGGATCAAGGAGGCCGAGCTCGAGGAGGAGTCAGGCGGGGTGCGCTGGCGGCTCCGCGCCGACCAGGCGCTGGTCTTCGAGGCGGAGCGGCGGACGGCGCTGAAGGGAATCTCGGTCAGGGTCTTCGAGCGGGACCGCTCGTGGACGATCGTCGGGGAGGAGGGCGACCTGTTCCAGCAGACCAGCAACGTGGAGATCCGGCGCAACGTGGTGCTGACGTCGAGCGACGGGCTTCGGCTCGAGACGAGCGTGCTCCGCTGGCAGGGCGCCGAGCGGCGGCTCTGGACGGACGCGCCGGTGCGGATGTCGCGCGACGGCGCCGTGATCGACGGCGGGGCGCTCGACGTGCGGATGGGGGACGAGACGACCACGATGACGGGGCGCGTGCGCGCGACCTTCACGAGGAAGCAGCCCGCCCGATGAGACCCCGGGCCCTGCTCGCGGCCGTCGTGGGTCTGGGCCTGGCGCTCTCGCCGGCGGCGGCGGGCGCCCAGGCGCCGGCGAAGCCGTCGGCGGGCGGTCCCGCCAAGGCGAAGGATGATCGAGGCCAGCCGCTCACCGTGGACGCCGACCGCATGGAGCGGTTCGGCAAGGAGAGCCTCGTCGTCTTCACCGGCAACGTCGTGGCGCGTCAGAACAACTCGGTCCAGTACGCCGACCGGATGGAGGTGTACCTCGACGAGAGGGGTGACCGCGTGCTCCGGACGATCTCGACGGGCAGCATCCGGATCATCACGCGTGACTGCCGCACCGCGACCGCGAAGCGGGCGGAGTACTTCGATCTCGAGCAGCGCGTGGTCCTCAGCGGCAACGCCCGGGTGTGGCAGGACGACAACGTGGTGAGCGGCGACACGATCACGATCTACCTCTCGCAGGACCGGTCGGTCGTGCAGGGCGGCACGCAGGAGCGGGTGAAGGCCGTCTTCTACCCGCGCGAGGACGGCAAGAAGGACGGGCCGACACGGCCGAAGACGGCGGGCGACCCGTGCAGGAACTGACGGGGCGGAGCTGACGGGATGGAAGGCCTGGTCGCGCAGGGGCTCGTGAAGTGGTTCAAGACCCGGAAGGTCGTCGACGCCGTGTCCCTCGACATCCAGCGCGGCGAGGTGGTGGGCCTGCTCGGGCCGAACGGCGCGGGCAAGACGACGTCGTTCTACATGGTGGTCGGCCTCCTGCCCGCGGACGGCGGGAGGATCTTCCTGGAGGGCGAGGAGATCACGCGCCTGCCGATGTACCAGCGCTGCCGGATGGGGGTGGGCTACCTCCCGCAGGAGGCGTCGGTGTTCCGGAAGCTCACCGTCGAGGAGAACCTCCTGGCGATCCTCGAGACGCTCGATCTCTCCGTCGCGGAACGGCGTCACCGGGCGCGCCAGCTGCTGGCGGAGCTCGATCTGACCGCGCTCGCGCCATACCCCGCGTACACGCTCTCCGGCGGGGAGCGGCGGCGGCTCGAGATCACCCGCGCGCTGGTGACCTCGCCCCGCTACCTCCTGCTCGACGAGCCGTTCACCGGCATCGACCCCATCGCCATCGGCGACATCCAGGAGATCGTGGGTCACCTCCGCGAGCGCGGGATCGGGATCCTCATCACGGACCACAACGTGCGCGAGACGCTCGCGATCACCGACCGCGCGTACATCCTCTACGACGGCAGGATCCTCGTGTCGGGCACCGCCACCGAAATCGCCAACGACCCGGTCGCGCGCGAGATCTACCTCGGCGACCGGTTCGCCCTCTAGACCCGGGAGCGAACGGACATGGCCATGGAGGCGCGCCTCTCCCTGCGGCAGAGCCAGCGGGTCGTCATGACCCCGCTGCTCCAGCAGGCGATCCAGCTCCTCCAGCTCTCCACGATCGAGCTGCAGGAGGTCGTCCAGAAGGAGCTGCTCGAGAACCCGCTGCTCGAGGAAGTGGCGCCCGAGACGCAGGACGCGCCCGCCGACGGGCCCCCGACGCCCGAGGCGCCGCCCGCACCCACGGCCGAGCAGGTCGCCCCCGAGCCGCCGGCGCCCACCGAGCGGCAGACCGATGAGCTGCCGTTCGACCTCACCGCCGTGATGTTCGACGAGCCGGAGGAGCGCTCGCTGGTCGCCCAGGAGGAGCGGGAGGACCTGCCGTTCGAGAACATGCTCCGGTCGGTCGCGTCGCTGGCCGACCACCTCGAGGAGCAGCTCCGGTTCGCCACCGAGGACCCGGCGGCGCGGCGCATTGGCGCCCAGATCATCGGCAACATCGACGAGGACGGCTACCTGCGGGCGGAGCTCGAGGAGATCGCGCAGCGCTGCTCGGCC
>JBBTPF010000319.1:0-2527 GCA_038066295.1 Candidatus Methylomirabilota bacterium
GCCGCTCGGCGTCACCGGCGTGAACACGCTGGTCCTGCTGGCCTCGAGCGTCGCGATGGTGGCCGCGGGGCGCGCGCTCGCGCGCGGGGACCGGTCCGCGCTCGTGAGGCGGCTCGTCGTCACGGCCGGCCTCGGCGCGCTCTTCCTGCTCGTCCAGGGCTACGAATGGTCGCGCCTCGTCCACTTCGGCCTCACGCTCTCCTCGGGCGTCTACGGGTCGACGTTTTACACGCTCATCGGCACGCACGCCGCGCACGTCCTCGGCGCGCTCGTGTGGCTCGCCGTGACGGTCGCGCTGGCGGCCCGCGGCCGCTTTGCGGACGGCCGCACCGGGCCGCTCCGCGCGTGCGCGATGTACTGGCACTTCGTGGTCGCGCTCTGGCCGATCCTGTACTTCGCGGTGTACCTGGCATGAGGGGCGTGCTCCTCTGCGCGACGTGCATCTCGTCGGCCTGGGGCGACCGGACGTTCAACTGGGCGTACGTGGGCCTGCTCGTCCTCCCGTTCGTCATCGTCGCGGCCGTCGCCGGCGTCCTCGCCTGGTCCGCCGGCTACGGCCCGCGCGCGATCGCGACGCGCCTCACGGCGCGCTTCGCCGACAAGGACCACGCGGACATCATCAAGGAGACGACATGAGTCAGTCCTCCGTTCACTCGGCGGTGGAACCGGCCGAGACTCCCCTGACGCCGGAAAGCTGGGGGAAGCTCGGCATGTGGATGTTCCTGGCGGGCGATGCCGTCGGCTTCGGAACGCTGCTCGCCGCCTACGGCGGCATGCGCGCGACGAGCGCGGACTGGCCGAGCCCGTACGACGTGCTGGGGATCAACCTCACCGCCGTGATGACCTTCCTGCTGATCTGCTCGAGCGTGACGATGGTGAAGGCGCTCGAGTGGCTCGGAAAGGGCGACCGGGCGAGGGCCCAGATGTTCCTCCTCTTCACGGCGCTTGGCGGCGCGATCTTCGTCGGCCTCCAGGCGTACGAATGGACCCACCTGATCGACCAGGGCCTGCTCATCAGCGGCAACCCGTGGGGCGCCTCGCTCTTCGGCGCGTCGTTCTTCATCATCACCGGGTTCCACGGCCTGCACGTCACCGGCGGCGTCATCTACCTCCTGTCCATCGTCAAGTACGTCGCGAACCGGCCCGAGGCGGTCGCCAGCTACAACGCGGTCGAGATCGTCGGCCTCTACTGGCACTTCGTCGACCTCGTGTGGATCATGGTGTTCACCTTCATGTATCTCCTGTAAGGGGTCGAAGCGATGGCGACCGCAGAGCACAAGCACCCCAACTACATGGCGATCTTCTGGTGCCTCGCGCTCCTCACGGTGATCGAGATCGCCGTGATCTACCTGCCGCTCGCGAAGCTCACGATCGGCGTGCTCCTGTGCGCGCTCGCGCTCGGCAAGGCGGCCCTGGTCGCGATGTACTTCATGCACCTGCGCTTCGAGACGCGGGCGCTCGGCATGGTCGCGGTCACGCCGCTCGCGATCGCGACGCTGCTCGTCTTCCTGCTCTTGCCGGACGGGTTCGCCGTCGCGAAGAAGACCGAGATCAAGAAGGCGGCCGTGGCCGCGCCCGCGAAACGCTGAGTGGTCCGCGCGGAAGGGGTCCTCCGTCCTGTAGGCGCTCGCTCCCGAGCCGTGACGGCGCTCGGAGCGGCGCTCGCTGCCCTGACGCTCGCCTTGGCCCCCGCCGCCGCCTATGAGGTCGTCACGGTGACGGACGGCGGCGCCCTCGCGGGCTCGGTGAAGTTCGCCGGCGCTCCGCCGAAGCTCGACCCGATCCCGGTCAACAAGAACCGGGAGGTCTGCGGCGAGCGGAAGCCACCCGAGGCGCTCGTCCTCGGGCCCGACCGGGGCGTCAAGGGCGGCGTCGTCCTGATCGAGGGCGTCGCGCGCGGCAAGAAGGGCGGCGGCGACGTCGTCCTCGACAACGCGAAGTGCCTCTTCGTCGCCCACGTCACCGCCGTCGGACCCGGCGACCGGATCCGCGTCAAGAACTCGGACCCGATCCTCCACAACACCCACGGGTTCCTCGGCAAGCCGACCGCGTTCAACCTGGCGCTGCCGAACAAGGACCAGATGATCGACATCACGCGGCGGCTCGGGAAGCCGGGCGTGGTCCGCGTGGTGTGCGACGCGCACCCGCACATGGTCGCCTGGCTCGTCGTGCACGACAGCCCGTACGTGGCGGTGACCGACGAGCGCGGCGCGTTCCGCATCGGTGAGGTTCCGCCGGGCACCTACAAGGTCACCATGTGGCACGCGGGGTTCCGGCAGAAGGGGATCGACAAGGACGGGCGCCCGGTGTACGACGATCCGAAGACGGCCACGACAGAGGTCACGATCGCGCCGAAGGCGACGGCGACGGTCGACTTCGAGCTGCGCTGACGGTAGTGCGAGCCGCAGGACGTCGCGGGGCTGGGGCCCCGCCGTCCGAGGCGAGCGAAAGAAGAAGGTCGCGCTGGTCGGGGCGGGTGTGTCGAAGTTAGGCGTGCGGAAGGCGAGCTATCGCGCCCTGATCTGGG
>JBBTPF010000320.1:0-1262 GCA_038066295.1 Candidatus Methylomirabilota bacterium
GACTGAACCGCGCCGTGACGGTGACCGGCGCGTGGCTGAACCTGCCGTGGTTCGCGCCGGTCGTCTACGGCGCGGCGCTGTGGGTCGGGGGCCTCATCGTGCCCGACGCGCAGGGGCTCGACGCCGCGGAAGTCAGGGCGCTCCTCTCCGCGCCTGTCTTCTCGTGGTCCGCGGTCGTCGAGCTGCTCCGGGGCGTGTCGGCGGCGCTGCTCATCGGCACGGCGGTGGTCGGCGCCGTCGCCGCGCTCGCCACGTACGTCGTCGCGCTCGGCGTGCTCCGCCGCCGGCAGGGCCGGGGTATGATGGGGCCATGAACGTGCGCAAGGGGGTGTTCCCCGCGGCGGGCCTCGGCACCCGCTTCCTCCCGGCGACCAAGGCGCAGCCGAAGGAGATGCTGCCGCTCGTGGACAAGCCGATGATCCAGTACGTCGTCGAGGAGGCTGTGGCGTCGGGCCTCTCGGAGATCATCATCGTGACGGGGCGCGGCAAGCGCGCGATCGAGGATCACTTCGACGCCGCGTTCGAGCTCGAGTACTACCTGAACGACCGCGGCAAGGTGGAGGAGCTCGCCCAGATCAAGACGATCTCCGAGCTCGCCTCGGTGTCCTACGTCAGGCAGAAGGAGCCGCTCGGCCTCGGCCACGCGATCCTCTGCGCGCGCCCGCTCGTGGGCGAGGAGCCGTTCGGCGTCTTCCTCGGGGACGACATCATCGGCCAGGCAACGACGCCCTGCATGCGCCAGCTCCTCGACGTGTTCGCCCGCTACGGCGGACCGGTGCTCGCGGTCGAGCGCGTGCCGCGCGAGCGCCTCCACCAGTACGGCGTCATCAGGGCGCGCCCGCTCGAGGGCCGGGTCTACGAGATCCTCGACCTGGTGGAGAAGCCCCGCGCGCAGGAGGCGCCCTCGGACCTGGCCATCATCGGCCGCTACGTGCTGACGCCGGACGTCTTCGGCATCCTGGCCGAGACGCCGGCCGACCCGCGGGGCGAGATCCAGCTCACCGACGCGCTTCGGACCCTGCGCGCCCGGCGCCCCATGTACGCGGTCGCCTTCGAGGGCCGGCGCTACGACACCGGCGACAAGCTCGGCTTCCTCAAGGCCACCGTCGAGTTCGCGCTCGCCCGTCCCGACCTCGCCGACGAGTTCCGCACCTACCTCAAATCGCTCCCGCTCTAGCGCGGATTATTCGTGAACGACCCGTGGAGGCGGCCGGGGGCCCGCGGAGCGCGGCCTCGGGAGGGGTCGCTCGACCACGCGGCAC
>JBBTPF010000321.1:0-6512 GCA_038066295.1 Candidatus Methylomirabilota bacterium
CGGCACTGTACTCCGCTCCCATCCTCACCATTGGAACGGAGTTCGCCATGAATAGTCCAGGCTAGAGCATACGGATCTTTGCCACGCCCTTCTTCATGACGCCGTGCCAGCGCCCTGCGGGCCGGTAAGGAGATCCTGCCCCATGAAGCTCGTACGCTACGGACGCGCCGGGGCCGAGCGGCCCGGCCTCGTCGCCGAGGACGGCACCCTGCGCGATCTCTCGCGCGTGGTGAAGGACATCACGCCGGACGTGCTCGCGCCCGCCGGCCTCAAGCGCTTGCGCGCGGTCACGACGGCGCGGCTGCCCGTGGTCCGGGGCCGGCCCCGGCTCGGCTGCCCGCTCGCCGGCATCGGCAAGATCGTCTGCATCGGCCTCAATTACACCGACCACGCCCGCGAGGTGGGCCAGCCGCCGCCGAAGGAGCCGCTCCTCTTCATCAAGGCTGCGAGCGCCATCAACGGCCCTCACGACGCCGTCGTCCGGCCGCGCGACGCGGTGAAGCTCGACTACGAGGTCGAGCTGGGCGCGGTCATCGGGCGCGATGCGAAGAACGTCAGCGAGGCGGACGCGCTCAGGCACGTCGCCGCCTACTGCATCGTGGACGACGTGTCCGAGCGCGCGTTCCAGATGGAGCACGGAGGGACGACGACCAAGGGCAAGAGCGCGGACACCTTCGCGCCGATCGGGCCGTGGCTGGTCACCGCCGACGAGGTGCGCGACCCCCAGGCCCTGGAGGTGTGGACGACGGTCAACGGCGAGTCGCGCCAGCGCGGCCGGACCGCCAACATGATCTTCACCGTGCGCCAGCTCGTCGCCTACGTGAGCCGCTTCATGTCGCTGCGCGCCGGCGACATCGTGTCGACGGGCACGCCGGCGGGCGTCGCCCACGCCATGAAGCCGCCGCGCTACCTCCAGCCCGGCGACGTCGTCGAGATGGGGATCACCGGGCTCGGCGTGCAGAAGAACCGCGTCGTGAGCCGCTGAGCCGGCCGAGGAGCGTGCATGCGCATCCACAATCTCTACACCGACACGAGCGGCGAGTCGCACTTCCGGGACATCGAGATCGAGTGGGAACCCAGACTAGCTCCGAGCAAGAAGAAGTGACGCCGGCACGGCACCGCGGCCACGACGGTCACGGCCACCACGGGGGGGTCAAGCGCGGCCGCTACGGCAACCCGGCCGATCTCGATCGCATGATCGAGCGGCAGCTCGCACCGGGGCGGTCCGCCTGGCAGAAGCCGGAGCAAGTCATCAGGGCGATCGGCGTCCGGCGCGGGCAGGTCGTCGCCGACGTGGGGGCCGGCCCCGGGTTCTTCACGCTGCGACTGGCGCGGGCGGTGGGCCCGGCGGGCCGCGTGTACGCGGTGGACCCCGAGCCCGCGCTCCTGGACGCGCTGCGCGAGCGCCTGGCCAGATCGGGTACCAGGAACGTCACGCCGGTGCTCTCGCTGGGCGAGGATCCGATGCTCCCGCCGGGCCGGTGCGACGTGGCGCTGATCGTCAACACCTACCACCACTTCAGCGACGGTCCGGCGTTCCTCCGGCGGGTCGCGCGGGCGCTCGCACGCGGCGGGCGCGTCGTCAACATCGACTTCGCCAAGCGCGAGACGCCCGTGGGCCCGCCGGTGGACCACCGCGTCGCGCGGGAGGAGTTCCTCCTCGACGCCCGGCGCGCGGGCCTGGCCCTCGTCGCGGAGCACCGCTTCCTGCCACACCAGTACTTCCTCGTGCTTCGCCCGCGGCGCCGGCGGTAGCCCCCCGGGAAGGCGCCGGTGTAAGCTAGGGCGTCGCCGATCTTCCAAGGAGGAGTCCATGGCCGAGAGCGAGACCTACCGACGGGGCCGCGAGATCCGCCGCCAGCTGCTGGGCGACGACTACGTGCAGCAGGCGGATCGCACGACCTACAACGATCCCACGATGCGCAAGTTCATCGACCTCGCCACCGAGACCGTCTTCGGCGCGCTCTGGGCGCGGCCGGGGCTCGACCTCAAGACGCGGACGCTCGTCTGCGTCGTGTCGGACGCGGCCACGGGGCGCGAGCCCGAGCTGGCCATTCACATCAGAATGGCGTTGCGTCAGGGCTGGACCGAGGACGAGCTGACGGAGGTGCTGCTCCACATGTCGGGCTATGTCGGGGTGCCGATCATCCGGGAGGCGATGCTGACGGCGAAGAAAGTCTTCGCGGAGATGAAGACGGCATGAGACACCGCATCGCCGTGATTCCCGGGGACGGGATCGGCAAGGAGGTCCTGCCCGAAGGCATGCGCGTCCTCGACGCCGCGGGCCGCCGGTTCGGCTTCGACTTCGAGTGGACGACGCTCGACTGGAGCTGCGAGCGGTACACGACGACCGGCCGGATGATGCCCGAGGACGGCCTCGAGCGGCTCCGGCCGTTCGAGGCGATCTTCCTCGGCGCCGTCGGATTCCCCGGCGTGCCCGACCACGTCTCGCTGTGGGGGCTCCTGATCCCGATCCGCCGCGGGTTCCGCCAGTACATCAACCTCCGTCCGGTCCGCCTGCTCAGGGGCGTGAGATCGCCACTCGCCGGCCGAGAGCCGGCCGACATCGACATGCTGATCGTCCGCGAGAACAACGAGGGCGAGTACTCGGAGATCGGCGGGCGGCTCTACCGGGGAACGCCGGAGGAGCTGGCCGTCCAGCAGGCGATCTTCACGCGCCGGGGCTGTGACCGCGTCATGCGCTACGCGTTCGAGCTGGCGATGAAGCGGCCCCGCCGTCACGTGACGTCCGCGACCAAGTCGAACGGGATCATCCACAGCATGCCGCACTGGGACGAGCGCTTCGCCGCCATCGCCAAAGACTACCCGGGCGTCAAGACCTCCCAGTACCACATCGACATCCTCGCCGCGCACTTCGTGCAGCATCCCGACTGGTTCGACGTCGTCGTTGCCTCGAATCTCTTCGGCGACATCCTCTCCGACCTCGGCCCCGCCATCGCCGGCTCCATCGGGTTGGCGCCCGGCGGCAACATCAACCCCGAGAAGGAGTACCCCTCGATGTTCGAGCCCGTGCACGGCTCGGCCCCCGACATCGCGGGCAAGGGGATCGCCAATCCCATCGGGCAGATTTGGACGGGCGCGATGATGCTCGAGCACTTGGGCCACGCGGAGGCGGCGCGCGCCGTCGTCGCGGCGATCGAG
This sequence comes from Candidatus Methylomirabilota bacterium, assembly GCA_038066295.1. Taxonomy (GTDB): domain Bacteria; phylum Methylomirabilota; class Methylomirabilia; order Rokubacteriales; family CSP1-6; genus JACPCG01. Next base: position 3,163 of record JBBTPF010000321.1, read on the forward strand.
CGCGTGGTGGAGGGCGGCAAGACGCTGACGCGCGACCTCGGCGGCCGGGCGACGACCACCGAAGTCGGTCAGGCGGTCGCCGCGCTGATCTGAGCTCCCTCACAGCGCCCGGCAGTAGATCGTGTAGGCGGCGACCGTCCCGAGCGCGGTGAGCGGCAGGACCGCCAAGAGACGCAGGCGCCCCTGGCCGGCCAGCCAGGCCGTGCCGATCCCGAACAGCGCGGCCAGCGGCGGCGACGCGAATTGTAGATAGGCGCCTTTGACGACGCCGAGCAGATCGTAGGGATAGACGATCGCGAAGGACAGCTGTCCGAGGACGGCTGCGACGGGCACAAGGAGCAGCAATACGCAATCGTACGCGCGCGCCCGGAAGCTCGCGACAACCGTGGCGAACCAGGCGAGCAAGGTGACCAGCGCGACCGCCGTCCCGCCCGCCACGCTCGCGCGGGCGAGGGTGACGACCCCGGCCGGCATCGCCTTGCCGGCCGCCGCGACCGAGGGCTGGCCGGGACGGCGGGGCGCGAAGCCGTAATTGTAGTAATCCGCGAACGTCGAGGCGACCAGGATGGGGAAAAACCGCGGCCGGGAGAGCGCGGCGGACGGATAGAACGGCGTCTCGTAGATCTCGGGGCTCCAGCCGACGGCGAACTCGAGCGGGCGTCGAAAAACGATCGGCATGTCCCGGTACGCGACCATGTAGAAGGCCTCCCAGCCGTCGAAGCTGGTCAACACGGGCTTGCCGTAGTGGACCTGATTGCGCACGAAATACCAGCCGGATGTCATCGCGAACGCCACGAAGGCCACACACCACGGCGCCAGTCGCCACGCTCGCCCGCGCCAGCCTCCCCCGCCGGCGACGAGCTGGGCCAGCGCCGCCAGCGCGACGGCCCCCAGCACCGTGAGCCCCGAGGCCTTGGTCAGGACCGCGAGGCCGAGCACCAGGCCGAAGAGAGCGGCGAACGCGTGCCGGCGTGGACCGGCGGCGCGGAACACTTGCGGGGCGAGGAGGAGCGCGACGAGCACCAGCACGCTGAACAGCGACTCGCCGGACACCATCCCGTCGATGTGCACGGAGGCCGGCACGACCGCGGCGAGCCCGAGCGCGACGATTCGCGCGAGCCGGCTGCGCGGGACGTACAGCTCGAGCCCGACCCACACGAGCACCGTCCGGAGGCCGCCGCACACGACGGACACGAGCTGAACGCCCTCAGGACCGCTGCCCCACCGAACGAGCCACCCGGCCAGGACGTAGAACAGCGGCGGGTGAAAGGCTTGGCGGAGTTCCAGCGGCGGCAAGGTGCCGTGGCGGGCGAACCACGCCACGTATTCCCAGTGGTACTCGAAGTCGTAGCCCTCCTGCGGAGGAAAGCTGCGGAGCATCGAGACGCGCAGCGCGATCCCGAAGAGGACGAGGAGGACCTCGGGAAGGCGATGGCGCAGCCACGTCGGGGTGCGGGCGGCGCCGCCCGTCACGTCTCGTTCGACAGGATGAGCGTGCCGGCGGCGGAGAGCATGCCGCCCATCCCGTTGACGAGCGAGAGCTTGACGCCGGGGACCTGGCGCGCACCGCACTCGCCCCGGAGCTGGCGCGTGGCCTCGATGATCGGGAAGATGCCGTACATCCCCGAGTGGGTGTAGGAGAGGCCGCCGCCGTTGGTGTTGATCGGGAGCGAGCCGCCCGGCGTCGAGCGGCCCTCCGCGAAGCAGTGGACGCCCTCGCCGCGCTTGGCGATGCCGAGCGACTCCAGCATGATGGGCGGCCCCGAGGTGAAGGCGTCGTAGAGCATGATGTGGTCGAAGTCCCGCGGGGTGACGCCGGCCATGCGGAACGCCTTCTCGCCCGCCAGGCGTGTCGCCTCGCTGAAGGTGAGGTCCTTCATCTGGGTGAGCATGACGTGCTCGGTGCCCTCGCCCACGCCGCGCACGTACACGGGCTTCCTGGCGCAGTCCCGCGCCCGATCGGCGCGCGTCAGCACGACGGCACCGCCCGCGTCGGTGACGAGGCAGATGTTCAGCACGTTGAACGGGTAGACGACCGGCCGTGAGGCGAGCACGTCGGCCACGGTGAGGGGCTCGCGGCGGAGCGCCTTGGGGTTGAGCATGGCCCACTTGCGCGTGGACACCGCCACCTGGGCCCACTGCTCGAGCGTGGTGCCGTACTCGTGCATGTGGCGCGTGGTGATCATGCCGAAGAGCGTGGGCGCCCCGCCGAAGCCGAACGGCGCCTCGAACTGGCCCGTGAGGCTCGTGTCGCGGCGCGGGCTCACGCCCACGCTCGAGCGGCCGGACTCGCCGTGCGAGATGACGGCCACGTCGCAGAGGCCGTGGTGGAGCGCGGCCGCCGCGTGGCCGACCTCGATGATGAAGGAGCAGCCGCCCACGCTGGTGCCGTCCACGTAGCGCGGCGTGAGGCCGAGCGCCTCGCCGAGGAGCGCGGGGGAGTGCTGGCCCGCCGTGAAAATGCCGTCCACGTCGGATACCTGGAGCCCGGCGTCGCGGACGGCGTTCGTGATGGCCTCCAGATGCAGCGTGAGCTGGCTCTTGTGCGGCAGCGTGCCCAGCTCGTCGCTCTCGTCCACTCCCACGATGCACGCGGTGTTGCGGAGCCATGTCAGATCCGCCATGGCGCTCATCGGACCGGCTCGAACAGCGGCAGCGTGATCTCGTCGGTCAGCTTCGAGAACACGACCCGCACCGGCATGTCGCACGTGATCGCCCTCGGGTCGGGCTCGACGTTGACGAGGTTCGTCATCAGCCGTGGCCCCTCGGCCAGCTCGACCATGGCGAGCACGTAGGGCGGCTTGATCTTCCACGCCTTGTTGAAGGCCTGGTAGGCGATCTCGAAGGCGTGGAGCTTGCCACGGCCGCTCGCCTGGATCCAGCCGATGTCGCGTGCCCGGCAGCGCGGGCAGACAGCGCGCGGGTAGAAGAAGACGTGGCCGCACGCCCCGCACTTGGGCAGGAGGAGTTTCTGCTCGCGAAGGCCGTCCCAGAAGGGCTTGGCCTCCGGCGTGATGGGATTCGGCAGCGGGCGGTCGGGTTCCATGGATCCTTGGCCTCCGTCAGGCGAGCCGAGGCTAGTCGGGGCGCGTCGTCGGTGTCAAGAAGATTGGGACATTCCCGGCAAGAGCAGAGGCTGCCTATCTGCCGATCTCGACCCTGACGTCCTGTACTCGAAGATTTCGCACAAGCCGATTCGTTTCTAGCGGGCCTGGCCAGGTATCTACTCAAGCAGATTGGTCGAGGAACGTCTCGACGGCGGTGAGGAACTCCGCGGGCTCCTCGCGCTCACCCCTTCGGCAGGCCGAGCACGCGCTCGCCGATGATGTTGCGCTGGATCTCGCTCGTGC
>JBBTPF010000322.1:0-1997 GCA_038066295.1 Candidatus Methylomirabilota bacterium
GGTGATCTCGCTCTCCCGCCAGAAGTAGTACTGGAGGCCCTGGACCCACTCGAAGTACGAGACGACGACGCCGCCGGCGTTGGCGAGGATGTCGGGGATCACGGTCACGCCGCGGTCGCGGAGGATCAGGTCCGCCTCGGGCGTGACGGGGCCGTTGGCGCCCTCGGCGACGATCGTCGCCTTGATCCGGTCGGCGTTGTCCTCGCGGATCTGGCTAGCGATGGCCGCGGGGATGAGGACGTCGCAGGCGCCCTCGAGGAGATCCGCGTTCGAGACCGGCTCGGTGCCGGGAAACCCGCTCACGCCTCCGGCCTCGGCGACGTGAGCCTCGAGCTGGCGCATGTCGATGCCGCCCGGGTTCCAGATGCCCCCCTTCACGTCGCTCACGCCGGCGATCACGGCCCCTTCGCGCCAGAGCAGCCGGGCGGCGACGCTCCCCACGTTGCCGAAGCCCTGCACGACGACCGACCGGCCGCGGAGCTCCTGGCCCAGACGGCGCGCGGCCTGGTAGATGACGAAGACGATGCCGCGGCCGGTGGCCTCGCGGCGCCCGGCGGAGCCGCCGACGATGAGGGGCTTGCCGGTGACCACGCCGGGCACGCTCTTGCCCTGGGTCATCGAGTACGTGTCCATCATCCACGCCATGACCTGCTCGTCGGTGCCGAGGTCCGGCGCCGGGATGTCGAGGTCGGGGCCGATCAGGAGGATGATCTCCGCGGTGTAGCGCCGGGTCAGGTGCTCGAGCTCGCGCTTGGAGAGCTCTCGCGGATCGCATCGGACACCCCCCTTGGCCCCTCCGTAGGGGAGGCCCATCAGGGCGCACTTCCAGCTCATGAGCATCGCCAGCCCGGTCGTCTCGCCGAGGCTCACCCCGAGGTCGTACCGGAGGCCCCCCTTGGTGGGGCCGAGGACGGTGCTGTGATGGACCCGATACCCCATGAAAACCTTGGTGTTTCCGTCGTCCATCCTGATCGGGACCGAGACCACGAGGGCCCGGCGGGGGAGGCGCAGGCGCTGATGGATGTCGGGCTCGAGGTTGAGCCGTTCGGCTACGCGGTCGAGCTGGGCCAAGGCCGTCCGGTAGAGCTGGGAGTCAAACTCCAATGTCTCAGCCATGTGCGCAATTTCCCTTGACAGAAGGTCGGCTCGGTGTGAAACTCCGACTGAAACGGTCGCCGATAGAAAAGGTCGCCGATAAGTGAGGGCTGGGCAATGCTCCGATTCACCAAGCGCGCCGATTACGGGTTGATGGCGATCCATTATATCGCCGTCCACGACCGGCTCGGCGCGGTGAGCGCCAAGCGGATCGCGGAAGAGTTCCAGATCCCGCCGGAGCTGCTCGCGAAGATCCTTCAGCGCCTGGCGAAGCGGCGCCTGATCGCGGCCCAGGCCGGACCCAGGGGCGGCTACGCCCTCGCGCGCCAGCCGAGCGAGATCTCGGTGGGCGAGGTGGTCCGCGCGCTCGAGGGGCCGATCAGCATCGTGAGCTGTCTGGACCACAGCGGCTGTCCCCAGGAATTGCGGTGCAACCTGCGGCGGCCGGTGCAAAAGCTCCAGGCGGCGATCAGCCAGATGCTCGACACGATGACGCTCGAGGAGCTGACGAACGACGACATCCCGGAGCTGCTGTCGATCCGCGCGTGAACGGACAATGAGGAGACAGGACCCATGGCGTTGAAGTTCCCGATCTTCATGGACGCGCAGTCGACCACGCCCGCGGACCCGCGGGTGGTCGAGGCGATGCTGCCCTACTTCACCGAGAAGTTCGGCCACCCGGCGAGCCGCAACCACTCGTTCGGCTGGGAGGCGGAAGGCGCGGTGGACGTGGCGCGCGCCCGGATCGCCGGGCTGATCGGCGCCCGGGATCCGAAGGAGCTCGTCTTCACGTCGGGCGGGACGGAGGCGATCAACCTGGCGATCAAGGGCGTCGCCGAGATGTACCGCGAGAAGGGCAACCACATCGTGACGACCGCCATCGAGCAGCGGGCGAGCATGGA
>JBBTPF010000323.1:0-1744 GCA_038066295.1 Candidatus Methylomirabilota bacterium
ATAGAGAGCCTCCCGGGCCGCGGCCAGCGCCTGCACGAGGAGCGCCCCGACCTCGGGCTCGAGCCGCCCGCGGAGCGTCACCATGCTGTCCTCGTCTTGATACACGTGCAGCGCGCGGCTGGCATGCCGTCGAGCAGTGTCCCGGGCCTCCGCCAGCCGGTCCATGCGCCGCCAGCCGCGCACGATCCGCTCGACGTGGGCGGCGGTGCCGGCTCGGCCCACGGCCAGCAGCCGCTCGTCGGTCTCAGGAGTGGCCACGCGGGTCAGGGCCCGCACCTTGGCGTAGGACAGCTCCCCGCGGGCGAGCGCCTGGGCCAGGCGCGGCAGGGTGCCGAGGGCGCGCGCCACCCGGACGCGCTCGCGGGCGGCGCCCGGGTCGAGCCCGACGCGCCAGGCGAGCCAGGCGGCGCAGGAGCGGAAGCCGGTGTTCCAGCCGCCGCGGGCGTCGAACTCGCGGATCAGGTCGAGGAGGTGCACGGTGGCGGCCTCGATGTGCGCCGACAGCTCGGCGATCTCGTCACCCAGTTGATCCAGCTCGTGAATTTCCATGAGTGAGTCCCCCCTTCTGCTGGGGCGACTCTACACCCGGGTTTTCGAGGCACCCCGGAGCCTCCAGGACGGGCGATCGCGCCGCGATCCATGATTTTTCGCGGCGGGGCCGGCGTTCCAGGTCTCGCTGCGCCACCGCGCGCCGCTGGGACGGCATCTGCGAGGGACTGCGGGAATCCCGCCATCCCTCGGGCTGAAGGCTGTCAAGCGGAAAATTCTTTTGAGAGCACGACGAGCCGGCGGATGTCGGGCTCGTCGTCGACGACGAGGATGCTCTGCGGCATCTACCTGCGGCAGGCGCGGAAGTTCGCGTAGTCTCCCTGGGCGCTCGACTTCGTGTCGTCCGAGTCGGTGAGCACGGCGATGCCGGCGGGCCTGGGCGTGTCGGACTCGCCGAAGTACTTCCGGTGGTCCTCGAGCACGTTCACCTTCTGCTCGGACCACTCGTCCCGGCCCTGGAGGCCGCTCTTGAGGACGAGCACCTGGGTGAGGCCGTAGTTCGAGTTGAGATGCGTGCCCACGGGCACCTTCTCGCTCCAGATGTACTTCACGGCCTTCGGGCCCGTGATCCGCGAGTACGGCACCAGCAGGTAGACGGCGAGGACGCTGTCGTTCGTCCCGGAGTCCCGCTCGTCGCCGCCCCTCGGGAACTCGCGCGGCCGCCACGACCAGGAGAGCCATGGGTAGGTGCCGAGGTCCCACTCGACCTGCTTCGCCGCCTGGATGCCGAGACCCTTCGCGGCCGCCCGCAGGAAGCGGAGCCCCTTCTCCTCGAGCACGCGGTAGACGTCCTCGCCCGCATCCTTCCGCGGTTTCCAGTCCGCCGGGAACTCGCCCACCTTGCCCTTCGCGAAATCCTCGAGCGTGACGCACTCGAGCGGCGCCATGATGACGGGCGCTTGCTGTGCCGCGACGGGCGCCGCGCCCGCGGCGACCAGCGCCGCCGCGACAACGACCGCCCGCGTCCTCACCGTCCTCTCCGCCACCAGTGGTGCACGAGGTTGTCCACGACCTCGCCGAGCTGGGCGATCGTCCGGCACTCGCGCACGAAGTCGCACGACGGCGCGTAGAGCGGCATGACGCTGTCGCCGATGCCCCAGCCCCACTGCCCCTCGGGGTTGAGCCAGATGATGCCCTTCACGCGCTCGCGGATGAGCCGGAGCGCCCACGCCTGCGGGTCGTTGTAGTTGTTGCG
>JBBTPF010000324.1:0-3708 GCA_038066295.1 Candidatus Methylomirabilota bacterium
GGCGTCGAGCCCTATCCGGCGAAGCTCTTCCTGGCCGACCTCCTGCGCGTCACCGACGGGCGCGCGGATCCCGAGCTGGCCGAGCTGCTGATCGGCCGGTCCTACGACACGGCCTGCTGGATGGCACGCCAGGGCATCGAGATGGAGCCGGCGGTGTCGCTCTCGGCCGTCAAGGTGGGCGACACGCTCAAGTGGTCTCCCGGCGCCGTGGTGCGCGCGAAGCACGAGGGCGTGGGACTGTCGGCGATGTGGTTCCGGGCGGCCGAGCGCCAGGGCGTCGAGATCCGCTACGACACCACGGCCGTGCGCCTCCTGCAGGATCGCGGCGCGCGCGTGACGGGCGTTGTCGTGCGCGGACCCGGGGGCGTCGCGGAGCTGTCGGCGAAGGCGGTGGTGGTGGCGTGCGGCGGCTTCGAGGCGAACCCCGAGTGGCGCGCGCGCTACCTCGGTCGGCCCTGGGACCACGCCAAGGTGCGCGGCACGCGCTACAACACCGGCGACGGCCTCCGGATGGCGCTGGACCTGGGGGCCCTGCCGCACGGCCAGTGGACGGGCTGCCATTCGACGCCGATCGACGCGGAGGCCCCGCCGCACGGCGACCGGAAGCTCACCGACAAGACGAACCGGCTGTCGTATCCCTACGGGGTGCTCGTCAACGCGCGGGGCCTGCGCTTCTTCGACGAGGGCGAGGACTTCCAGTTCTACACCTACGCCAAGCTCGGCTCCGTCATCCTCAACGAGCCCGGCGGCATCGGCTGGCAGATCTTCGATGCGAAGGTCACGCACCTGCTCGAGGCGCGCTACAAGACCGGGACGCCGGTCGTGGCGGACTCGCTCGACGCCCTCGTGGACCATCTGGCCCTCGATCGCGCGGCCTGCCGGCGGACGCTCGAGGCCTACAACGCCGCCGTGACCGAGGGCCGCTTCGACCCGACCCTGCGGGACGGCCTCGCCACCCGCGGGCTCGCACCCGCCAAGTCCAACTGGGCGCAGCGGCTCGACACGCCGCCCTTCGTCGCCTATCCGGTCACGGGTGGGATCACGTTCACGTTCGGCGGCGTGCGCGTCAACGACCGCGCTCAGGTGCTGAGCACGAGCTTCGCGCCCATCCCCGGCCTCTATGCCTGCGGCGAGATGGTCGGCGGACTCTTCCACGGCAACTACCCGGGCGGCACCGGGCTCATGTCGGGCGCCGTCTTCGGCCGCCTCGCCGGCGCTCACGCGGCTGGCGAGTGAGGCTGGCGGACCGACGCGAGGGAAGGAGCAAGCACGTGACGACGAAGCCGGCGATCGGGTTCGTGGGGATGGGAACGATGGGCGGACAGATGGCGCGGCGGCTCGCCGCGAGCGGTTACCGCGTGACGGGCTACGACGTGGACGCCGACCGCGCCCGGCGCGCCCAGGAGGGCGGCATCGCGCTCGCGAAGTCCCCGGCCGGCGCCGCGGAGGCGGCGGACGTCGTGCTGTCGAGCCTGCCGGATCCCGCCGCTGTCCGGCGCGCCTACCTCGGTGCGGACGGCGTCCTCGCCAAGGTGCGGCGGGGGATGACGCTCGTCGACGTGAGCACGATCGACCCCGACACCTGGCGCGAGGTGGCGGCGGCCGCGCAGACTGCCGGCGTGGACTGTCTCGACGCCCCGGTGAGCGGGGGTCCCGCCGAGGCGGGCAGCGGGAAGCTTGTCTTCATCGTCGGCGGAGACGCGGCGGTGCTGGAGCGGTGCCGCCCGGTGCTGCTGACCCTGGGCACCGACGTCCATCACGTCGGGCCGCTGGGCTCGGGCCAGGTCGTCAAGATCGTCAACAACGTGATGTCCATGGGGAACGTCGCGGTCGCGGCGGAGGCCATGGTGCTCGGCGTGAAGGCGGGCGTGGACCCGCAGCGCCTCTTCGACATCCTGTCCACGAGCGGCGGCCGCTCCCATCACTTCCTCAAGCGCTTCCCCAACGTGCTCGCCGGCGACTTCACCCCGCACTTCAGCATCGCGCTCTCGCGCAAGGACGTGTCGCTCGCGCTGGCGCTCGCCGCCAAGCTGGAGATGCCGATGCTCGTGGCCTCGACGGTGCGCCAGGTCTACGAGGCCGCCCACGCCCAGGGGCTGGGTCAGCTCGACATGGCCGGGGTCACCAGGCTGTACGAGCAGTGGACGGGTGTCACCGTGCGGGGCAAGGCCGCCGACAGCGAGGCGGGGCCGACGGTCCGCTGAGGTGTGGGCTCAGGTCTCGGCGACGCCGAGCAGGCCTCGAGTGACCATTCCGTCGAAGCAGTGTCCATACGGATGGAGCAGCCCGACCTGCAGCAGGAACCAGGCCCGTGACCGGTTCGCGACCCAGAAGTCCTCGACCCGGCGGCCCGCGTCGAGCAGCATCCTGTCCTCGGCGACGGCTCGCCGGACCCGCGCCGCGGGGACGACCTCGGTCCACGCCGCTGGGGCAAGCGACGCCGCGATCGCCTTCGCCCGCTCGGCCACGGCCCGGTGGTAGTCACGCAGCGCCGGCACGTCGATCGTGGCGCTCAGCGCCTCGACGTCCTCGCCCCTCATCCCCGGTCCAACGTCGCGCCGATCGATGCCCATCCGCCGGTTCCAGTCGCCTTCGTCGAGCACCTGCGGCCGGTCGCCCACGAACCGGCTCACGCCCGCGTCCTGGACGCGCGCGAGGTGCCAGACCAGCCAGGCGATCGAGTTCACCCCTCGCGGGCGCTGTCGGAGCTGCTCGTCGGTCAGCCCCTGGAACAGCTCGTCGACGAACCCGATGTGGACGGCGTCGTAGCGCGCCATGAACAGATCGAGTGCATCCATCCCGCCCCTCCCGGCGCGGTCAGCCGCGCTTGAGCCGCGGCAGGAGCCGCGCCGCCGCCTCGTCCATCTGCGCGAGCTGGTCGCCGCCGGCGAACCGGAGCGCGATGTGGCGCGCGCCGGCGTCGATCCAGCGCTGGAGCCAGTCGACGCCGCCCTCGATCGGTCCGGCGTAACACGCCTGGCGTGCCAGGATCGCGCGCGCCGGCGCCGCGTAGTACGTCTCGAGAAAGCCGTGCAGCCGCTGCTCGGCAGCGGCCGGGCTCGGGTCGAGCGCGAGGGTGACGTAGGCCGCGCCGGTCACGGCGTCGGGCGCGCGGCCCGCCGCGCGGGCGGCCGCCTGCACGCGGGGAAGATGTTCGGCAAAGAACTCGACGCTCGGGCCGGTCGGGAACCAGGCGTCGAAGCGCGCGGCCTCGCGCAGCGCCGTGGGGCCGCTCCCGCCGATCCAGATGGGCGGTCCGCCGGGACGATGCGGCTTCGGCTCCATGGTGACGTTGTCCAGCGCGAAGTGCTTGCCGCCGAAGCTGACGCCGTCGCGCGTCCACAGCGCGCGGCAGATCTCGAGGGTCTCGAGGACTCGCCCGACGCGGCGCTCGAACGGTACGCCGGCGGCCGCGAATTCCTTGCGGATGGCTGGCGTGTCGGCGGCGATGCCGACGCCGAGGATCACGCGCCCCTCGGCGACGCGGTCGAGCGTGCCGACGACGTGAGCGAGCACGACGGGATGGCGCAGCGCCGGCAGGAGCACGCCCGTGCCGAGGCGCACCCGCCGCGTCCGCGCGGCGACGGCGGCCAGCAGGGTAAGCGGCTCGTGGCGGGGCCGCGCCGTCAGCGAGTCGCCGATCCACACGGAGTCGAAGCCCGCGGCCTCCGCGCGCTCGGCCATGGCCAGCATCGGGGCCGTCTCCGG
>JBBTPF010000325.1:0-5436 GCA_038066295.1 Candidatus Methylomirabilota bacterium
GGGCAGGTCCTCTGCGCCTCGGCCGGGTACTTCGAGGAAGGGATCGCCGCCTTCCGCGAGCGGCGCCTGCCCGTCTTTCGCGACGACGGAGGCGCTCCGTGATCGAGTTCACGCTCAACGGCAGTCCCGCCCGCACCGCCGGCGATCCCGCGACGCTGCTGATCGCCGTGCTGCGGGACGAGCTGCGCCTGACGGGCACCAAGCTGGGCTGCGACGACGGCCGCTGCGGCGCCTGCGCGGTGCTGGTGAACGGGCGCGTGGCCCGCGCCTGCCAGACGCCCGTGGACAGGGTGAGCGGGGCGGCCGTGCTCACCATCGAGGGGCTGGGCTCGCCCGAGCGCCCGCACCCCCTCCAGCGGGCCTTCGTGGAGACGGGCGCCGTGCAGTGCGGCTTCTGCATCCCGGGCATGATCGTGACCGCGAAGGCCCTGCTGGACGCCAACCCGTGCCCGAGCCGTGAGCAGATGGTGAAGGGTCTCGGCGCAAACTACTGCCGGTGCGCGGGCTTCTCGAGCATCTTCGAGGCGGTGGATCGGGCCGCGGCCGCGCTGCGTGGTGAGGCCGTTGCGCCGCCGCCCCTGCCGCTCGGCGACTGCTGGGAGGAGCTGGCCAAGGCCACCGGGAAGGCCCGGTACGGCGCCGATCTCGTCCGCGACGGGATGCTTCACCTGAAGGTGGTGCGGAGCCCGCACGCCCACGCCCGCATTCTCGAGGTGGACGCGGCAGACGCGCTGGCGATCCCCGGCGTGGAGGCCGTGCTCACGGCGAAGGACGTCCCGTTCAACCGCCACGGCCGCGCCATCCAGGACGAGGCGGTGCTGGCCGCCGAGCGCGTGAGGATGATCGGCGACCCCGTGGCGGCCGTCGTGGCCGTCTCCGAGGCCGTGGCGGCCGAGGCGGCGGCCCGGGTGCGCGTCCGCTATGAGGTGCTGCCGGCTGTTCTCTCGCCCCGCGAGGCCCTGGAGCCGGGGGCGCCGCGCCTGCACGACGGGGGCAACGTGCTGGCCCGTCAGGCGATCCAGCGGGGAGACGCCGAAGCCGGCCTGGCCCGCGCGGACGTCACGGTGGAGGGCACCTACACCACTCCCTTCATCGAACACGCGTACCTGGAGCCGGAGGCGGCTCTGGCCTTCGTGGACGCCGACGACCGCGTCGTGATCCATACGGGCACCGCCCACCCCTACCTGCACCGCCTGGAGGTCTCGCGCGCGCTGGGGCTCGGCGAGGACCGGGTGCGCATCGTGGCCGTCGCGCTGGGGGGCCACTTCGGCGGCCGAGTGGACGTGGCCATGCAGTGCATCCTGGGCCTGGCCGCCTGGCGCCTGCGCCGGCCCGTCCGGTGTGTCTACACGCGCGAGGAATCCTTCACCAGCACCACGAAGCGCCATGCGTTCGAGATCCGCGGCCGCCTCGGAGCGGACCGCGACGGGCGCCTGACCGGCCTCCGGCTGGACATGGTGGCGGACAGCGGGGCCTACGCGTCGGCCGGCACGTTCATCATCACCCGGGCGGCCGTCTCGGGCTCCGGCCCCTACGCGATCCCGGACGTCTGGCTGGGCGGCGAGGCCGTCTACACGAACAACACGCTGGCCGGGGCCATGCGCGGCTTCGGCGCCCCTCAGTCCACCTTCGCGCTCGAGTCCCTGATGGACGAGCTTGCGAAACGCCTCGGGCTCCACCCCATCGAGCTGCGCCTGCGCAACGCGCTGCGGCCCGGAGCCATCCTGCCCACCGGGTTCCGCGTGGGCGAAGGCACGGCGGTCGTGGAGACCCTGGAGGCGGTCCGACCCCACTACGACGAGGCGGTGCGCCGCGCGCGCGAATCCCGCGGGAGGAGCGACGTTCAGCGGGGGGTGGGCGTGGCCTCCATGTGGTTCGGCATCGGGTCGACCGCGGGCGAGAAGCCGAGCCACGCGGACGTGCAGTTGCATCCCTCCGGGCGCGTCGTCGTGCTGGCCGGAGCCCCCGACGCGGGCCAGGGGTCCGACTACGTCCTGCGCCGGGTGGCGGCTCAGGTGCTGAACGTGCCGCTCCCGCAGGTGGACCTGGTGCGGGGCGATACCGATCTCACCCGCGACACGGGATCGTGCACGGGCAGCCGGGTGACCTTCTACGTCGGCAACGCCGTGCGCATCGCCTCGGGCGCCCTCGCGCGGGCGATCATCGAGGCAGCGGCCCGTGAGCTGGAGGCCCCGACCGACATCCTGGAGATCCGCGACGGCCATGTGATCGCGCGCGAGGCGCCGGGGCGCCGCATCGCGCTTGCGGACCTGGCCCGCCGCGTGGAGGCCCGGGGCGCCCAGCTCCGCGAGGGAGGCACCTGGGACCCCGAGACGTGCCCGCTCGATCCTGCCACCGGCCTCGGCCGCCCGTACGCCACCTACGCCTCGGCGACCCAGGTGGCCGAGGTGGAGGTGAACGTGCGAACCGGCGTCGTGCGCGTGCGGCGCGTGGTGGCCGCCCACGACGTCGGGAAAGTCCTGAACCCTGTGGGGGCGCGCGGCCAGGTGGAAGGAGCCGTGGTCATGGGCATCGGGTTCGCCCTGACGGAGGAGTTCGTCCCCGGCGTCACGCGGGGCTTCGCCCACTATCGCATCCCGACGACCCACGACGTCCCCGAGGTCCGTGCCATCTTCGTCGAGCGCTCGGACCCGAAGGGACCATTCGGCGCCAAGGGCCTGGGGGAGTGCGCGCTGATCCCGACCGCCCCGGCCATCGTCAATGCGATCGCGGAAGCCACCGGCGTCCGCATCACCCGGCTGCCGGCCACGCGCGAGCGTATCTTGCAAGCCCTGGCCCGGGCGCGCACGTAGCGCAGGAACGAGAGGCCTTGCGCAGGCGAGGCGAAGGAGGACCGAGCATGCAGGTGCAGGGCCGCATCGTTCGCCACGAGTTTCCCTGGGGCGTGATCGAGTGGCTGGCCGGAGGCGAGGTCGGTAACAGCAAGGAGCTGTCGCTCGCCCGCGTGTCGTTGACGCCCGGCAAGGCCACCGACACCCACGTTCACGGCAACTGCGAGGAATCCGTCTACGTCACCCGCGGCCGAGTCGAGTGCACCTCGGACGGCCGGTCGGCGCTGCTCTCGGCGGGCGAGCTGACGGTCGTGCCGCGCGGCGCCGTGCACGGCCTGCGTAACGCCGGCGCCGAGCCGGCGGAGGTCATCCTGTCCTACTCCTCGAACGCGCGCGAGTTCAAACTCGCCTGAAGCGGCGGCTGGACGGCGATCCGGTCGTCATGCGTCTTTCGCCTGCTCCCGGAGCACGAACTTCTGGATCTTGCCCGTGGAGGTCTTGGGCAGGGGGCCGAAGACGACGTGCTTCGGCACCTTGTAGTGGGCGAGGTTGTCGCGGCTCCACCGGATGAGGGCCTCGGCGGTGACAGCCGGGGCGCCGGGCTTCAGGGTCACGAAGGCGCACGGGACCTCGCCCCACCTGGGATCGGGCCGCGCGACCACTGCGGCCTCCATCACGGCCGGGTGGCGGTAGAGCACCTCCTCCACCTCGAGCGAGGAGATGTTCTCGCCGCCCGAGATGATGATGTCCTTCGAGCGGTCCTTGATCTCCATGTAGTTGTCGGGATGCCAGACGGCGAGGTCGCCCGTGTGGAGCCAGCCGCGGCGGAAGGCCTCCTGCGTCGCGCGGGGGTTCCTCAGATACCCCTTCATCACCGTGTTGCCGCGGAGCATCAGCTCGCCGAGGGCCGTGCCGTTGCGGGGCACGGGCTTCATGGTGCGCGGGTCCGCCACCATGAGGTCCTCGAGCGTCGGGTAGCGCACGCCCTGCCGCGCCATCTTCTCAACGCGCGCGTTGCGGTCGAGCCCGTCCCACGCCGGCTGCCAGGCGCAGACGGTGGAGGGGCCGTAGGTCTCGGTGAGGCCGTAGAGGTGGGTGACGCGGAAGCCCATCGCCTCCATGGCGGCAATGACGGCCGAGGGCGGCGCCGCGCCGCCCGTCGCGATCTCGACGACGTGGTCGAACGTCCTCTTCACCTCGTCGGGCGCGTGGATCAGCGTGGTCATGACGATGGGCGCGCCGCACATGTGGGTGACGCCGTGGCGCCGGATGGCGGGGAAGATGAGCGCCGGGTCGACGCGGCGGAGGCAGACGTGGGTGCCGGCCGCGGCCGTCACCGCCCAGGTGTAGGTCCAGCCGTTGCAGTGGAACATGGGCAGCGTCCAGAGGTAGACCGCGCGAGGGGTCAGGCCGAAGGCGAGCGCGTTGCCCAGGGCGTTCAGGTAGGCGCCGCGGTGGTGGTAGACGACGCCCTTCGGGTTGCCCGTGGTGCCTGACGTATAGAGGAGGCAGATGGCCTGCCACTCGTCGGCGGGCCCGCGCCAGGCGTGCTCGGGATCGCCCTCGCAGAGGAACGCCTCGTAGTCCTTCTCGCCCAGGAGCTTGCCGCCGTCGTGGAGCGGGTCGTCGATGTCGATGACCGTGAGCTTGCGCTTCACCAGGCCGAGGGCCTGGCCGATGGTGTCGGAGAACTCCCGGTCGGTGAGCAGCACCTTGGTCCCGCCGTGCTCGAGCATGAACGCGATGGAGCGCGCGTCGAGGCGGTAGTTGAGGGCGTTGAGCACCGCGCCCGCCATCGGCACGCCGTAGTGGGCCTCGAGCATGGCCGGCACGTTGGGCGCCATGACCGCCACCGTATCGCCGGGCCCGATCCGGCGCCGGCGCAGCGCCGAGGCCAGGCGCCGGCAGCGCGCGTAGAGCTCGGCATAGGTGAAGCTCCGGTCGCCGTGGATGACGGCGGGCTTGTCGGGGTAGACGCTGGCCGCCCGCGCCAGAAAGGACAGCGGGGACAGCGGCACGTAGTTGGCCGGCCCACGGTCCAGGTCCCGCTCGTAGTGATTCGCCCTGGCTCGAGGCTTCGGCTTCGCGATCTTGCGGCGCTGTGGCACGGCATCCTCCCGCCCGTCCGTGGTTGCGACCGGCTCGAAGGGATGATAGGACGACGGCCGGGCCGGGTAAAGACGCAGAGACGAGGAGGATGACATGCAGAAACTGGTGATCCATACCGACAGGGTCCCCCCGGCGCGCGTGCCTCTGTCCCAGGGCATCCGGGCCGGCGACTGGGTCTTCGCCTCCGGTCAGCTCGGCAACGACCCGCGCACGGGCACGCTCGCCGAGGGCGGCATCCGGGCGCAGACCAGGCAGGTGTGCGAGAACCTCAAGGCGGTGCTCGAGGCCGGCGGCTCGTCGCTCGACAAGGTCACGAAGGTGACGATCTACATGGCCGCCGGGCAGGGGCGGTGGAGCACGTCAGACTCGGAAGCCGGCCCTTGCGTCGGTTGAGGTTCGTGGGCACTCTGGGTACCCGATGGGCCGCTCGAGCCAGAGCGAACGCAGCAGGCGGGCGCCCGAGCCTTCCATGGGGCTCGCGGCGGCTGTCGCCGACGCCATCGACCTCCTCCGAGGCCGGCCGGGCTGCGGCGGC
>JBBTPF010000326.1:0-3366 GCA_038066295.1 Candidatus Methylomirabilota bacterium
GCGTCGGCGTCGCGAGCACCTCGTCGAAGGAGTTCACGGACATGGACTGGGCGCCGCCGAGCGCCGCCGCCAGCGCGTGGAGCGCGGCGCGAACGATGTTGTTGAGCGGCTGCTGGCGGGTGAGGTTGAGCGCCGAGGTCTGCACGTGGAACCGGCACATCCAGGCCCGCGGGTCGGTCGCGCCGAACCGCTCGCGGACGAGCCGCGCCCAGAGCCGCCGCATCGCGCGGTACTTCGCGACCTCCTCGAGGAAGTCGTTCTCGGCCGAGAGGAAGAACGAGATCCGCGACGCCACGCGGTTCACGTCGAGCCCGCGCGCGAGGCCCGCGGCCAGCGTGTACGCGCCCTGGAAGCACCCGAAGGCGACCTCCTGGGGCGCCGTGCACCCCTGGTCGCGCGTGTTCCGCACCGAGATGCTGGTGCTGTTCCAGAAGGGCATGTGGCGCGTGCAGAACTCGAGGATGTCCACGCGGCCGTTGCCCCGGCGCTCGGGTCCCTCGCCGCCGGGCTCCACCCAGTTCTGGATCGTCCCGCGCAGCTCGCCCGAGGGGATCCCACGGCGCTCGGCGAGGGCCAGGATCATCGCGAAGACCGGGATCGAGGAGCCGATCTGGTTGATCGTGATCGCGCGCATATCGATCCCCTCGAAGAGGGTCTCGACGTCGGCGAGCGTGTCGATCCACACGCCGCCCTTGCCGACGAAGCCGAGCGCGTGCTCGGCGTCGGAGTCGTAGTTGGCGTAGCCCAGGCCGCACACGGAGAAGCCGGTCTGCCCCTGGGCGAAGAGGTAGCGGAGCCGCGCGTTCGTCTCCTCGGCCGTCCCGAGGCCGACCACCTGGCGCCGCGTCCACTCCTTGCCCTGGTAGCCCGTCGCGCGCACGCCGCGCGTGTACGGGAACTCGCCGGGAAAGCCGAGGTCGGCCGCGTAGTCGAGGCCGGCCACGTCGGCCGGCGTGTAGAGGGGCTTGAGCGGGAGCCCCGACTGCGTCGCGCCGGCGGATTCCGGCACGCCCGCCCCGGCGAGGAGCTCGCGCACCGCCTCCTCCCAGACCTCCTGCTTCCTCGCGAGCTCGGCGACGCGCTTCGGGTCGTACACGGCCGCCCCCTCAGTACGAGCGCGGCAGCTCGCACCGGAGCTGCGCGATGATGTTGCGGCACTGCTCGTTGGTGACAATGGACTTGCCCCCGAAGCAAACCGTGGTGAAGTAGGGCCCGATCGCCGGCTCGCCGCGCGACAGCTCCTCCATGAGGATCGCCATGTCCAGGATGTCGCCGCCCGAGCCGCCGTAGCGCTCGTCGATCGCCACGCCGAGCCAGCCGAGCTCGGCCATCCGGCGCCAGAGCGTGGCGGAGTGGCGCCCCTCCGCGAGCGCCTGCCGGATCACCTCGGGCGGGCACTCGCGGCGCATGAAGTCCCGCGCCGCGTGGCGGAGGGCCTGCTGCTCGGGCGTCAGGTCGAAGTGCATGGGGGGGTCCCTTTCGGGTCCCGGAGAAGCCCGCGCACGAGGTAGGAGGAGAACGCGTCCGCGATCTCCTTGCCGGAGCGGCCGCCGTCCGGGCGATACCACTTCGGGATCCAGTTCATGGCGCCGAGGATCGCGAAGCCGACGACGCGCGGGGCGCACGGCACGAAGACCTCCTCGGCGATGCCGCGCGCGATGATCCCGCGGAGCTGGACCTCGTAGGCGTCGCGCCCCTCCTTCACTTCGCGGTAGTGGGCGGCCGAGAGCGTCTCCTCCTCGAGAATCACCACGCTGCCCCGGAGCTGGTCGGTCACGCCCTCGATGTAGCAGGCGAGCGCGAGCCTGAGCTGCTCGTCGGGCGCCGCGGTCAGGGCCTGGGCCCGGCGGATCCCCTCGAGGCCGATCTCGATCGGCACCTTGCAACACTGGAAGAGCAGCTCTTCCTTGTTCTGCACGTGGTAGTAGAGCGCCGCCTTCGTGACCCCGAGCGCCCGGGCGACATCGTCCAGGGTGGTGCCGTGGTAACCGAGCCGGTTGAAGATGCGCGCCGCCTCCGCGAGGATCCGCTCCCGCGTGAGGTTCGCCCGCGCCCTGGCCCGCCGTTCGGACGTCTCCATTCGGGGGTGAATTTACTGACCGGTCAGTGAGCGGACAATGGGTCGCATGCGCAGTTTTCGTAGTGCGCGTGCACTAGCCCAGCTTCCGCGGGCGCCATCTCGTTCCCCTCTCGCTGAATGTCAGGCCCGGGCGAACTGGCCGGGCTTTCGGCCGGGGGCGGGCGGACCCGCGAACGCCTGCGCAACGAGCATCCACTCCCGCGCGGCCGGGCCGACGAGGGTGAGCCCGGTGTCGTCCACGTGGCGCCGGTGGGTGACGACGCGGCAGAAGTCCACCGCGGACCCCGCGATCCGGTTCTCGGCGCCCGCCTCGCCGTCCTCCCACCGGGCGCCCGACGGGAGGACCAGCTCGACGCGCACGGGTGTTGCGGGCGGCGTGAGCCCGCGCAGGGTGTAGGAGAACCCCCGCGTCCGCACCCCGATGACCAGGATGTGCCGGATCCGGTCGGTGGCGCGGCGGGCGAGCGCGAGCGCGTCGGTCACGTCGTGGCCGTGCAGCCACGCCTCCATGAGCCGGGCGCTCAGAAACGACATCGCGCTCATCGGCGGCCCGTACCATGCCACGCGCGCCTTCGGTTCGAGCCTGGCCGCGGCCTCGGCGAGGCGACGGCGGGCCCCGCGCCACCACGCGAGGAGGTCGGCCGGGGCGAGCGCCCGCCCGCGCTCGAGGTACCGGGCCTCGTAGCCGCGGAAGTCTTCCACCGCGACTGCGGCCGCGCGGGCGAAGCCCTCCGCGTCGGTGGTCGCCAGCGCCGCCACGTCGTCGAAGAATGCCAGGTGCGCGATCTGGTCACGCACCGCCCAGCCCTCGCTCGGGGTCGGCCTCTCCCACGCCTCCGGCGGCAACGGCGCGACGAGCGCATCGAGGGCCGCGTGCTCGGCCTCGAGATCCTGCCGCATCTCGTCGAGCGGCGTCGTCATTGGCTCCCACCCTCCTCTTTCAGGACGAGCAGCACCTCGTCGCGGTCGACCTGGGCGCCCACGGTCACCCGCACCTCGGCGACGAGGCCGCCGGCGGCGGCCAGGATCTGGTGCTCCATCTTCATCGCCGCGAGGACGACGAGCTTCTGGCCCGCCGTCACCCGGTCTCCCACCACGACCGCGACCTCGACGACCCGCCCCGGCATGGGCGCGACGCAGCCGCCGGTGACCTCCTCGCGCTCGTGGCGCGGGAAGCGCTCGACCTCCACGAGGCGCACCTCGCCCGCCGGCGTCTGGATCCAGTGCTCGGCGCCGGCGCTCGTCACGCTGAGCCGGCGGCGCACCCCCTCGATCTCGAGATCGAG
>JBBTPF010000327.1:0-4650 GCA_038066295.1 Candidatus Methylomirabilota bacterium
CCCGCTCCAATAATGGCCGGCAAGGCCTCAGGCGCGGTCCTCGGCGACCTGGCGATCCCAGCGCGGCCGGAGCGGGACTCGCTCTGGCACGAGTCCACCCGCCGCTTCCGGCGCCACCGGCTCGCCATGTTCGGCGCCGCCGTCCTGCTCGTCATGGTGGCCGCCGTGCTCGCCGGGCCGTTCGTCTACCGCGTGCCGGTCAACGAGATCGATTTCAAGGCGAAGCTCAAGACGCCCTCGTGGGCCCACCCGCTCGGCACCGACGACCTCGGCCAGGACCTCCTAGCGCGCATGCTCTACGGCGGTCGGATCTCGCTGGCGGTGGGCGTGGCGGCCATGCTGATCGCGATCAGCGTCGGGACCCTGATCGGCGCCGCCGCGGGCCACGTAGGCGGGGCCGTGGACCACACGCTGATGCGCCTCACCGACCTCTTCCTCTCCCTGCCCCAGCTGCCGCTCCTGCTCCTGATCGTCTATCTCTTCCGCGATAGTCTGAAAAAAGCGCTCGGCCCCGAGGCGGGGGTGTTCATCCTGATCGTGGCCGTCATCGGGGGGCTCCGCTGGATGCCCGTCGCGCGGCTGGTCCGCGCGCAGTTCCTGTCGCTCAGGGAGAAGGAGTTCGTCGAGGCCGCGCGGAGC
The DNA here is from genome assembly GCA_038066295.1 of Candidatus Methylomirabilota bacterium. GTDB lineage: Bacteria > Methylomirabilota > Methylomirabilia > Rokubacteriales > CSP1-6 > JACPCG01. Next base: position 640 of record JBBTPF010000327.1, read on the forward strand.
CTCGGGGCGCCCCCGCTCCGCCAGGTCGTGCGCCACATCCTGCCGAACGCGATGGGCCCCGTGATCGTGGCCGGCACGATCGACGTGGCGGCGGCGATCATCGCCGAATCGTCGCTGTCGTTCCTCGGCCTCGGCTTCCCCCCCGACATCCCGACGTGGGGCCGGCTCCTCTTCGACGCCAAGGACAACCTCGACTTCGCGCCCCACTGGGCGATCTTCCCCGGGACGGCGATCTTCCTCACCGTCCTCGCCATCAACTACATCGGCGACGGGCTCCGCGACGCGCTCGATCCGCGCAAGGTCCTGGGAAAGTGAGAGCGCGATCCGTCTGCTCGTCCCCATGGCCCGCCTCGCCCGCGCAACCTGGCACTGGTGTGCCACCGCCCGCCTTCGTGCTCACGACGGGCGCGTCCCACCCGTCGAAGAAGCGGACGCACTTTTCGTGGGACGCCTGGCTCCGGTCGAGGATCGAGACGAGTGCGCCGGTGTCGAGGAGGAGCTCACCGGCCATGCTTCAGGTATTCGAGGACGTACGCCCGGTGCTTCCGGGCGAGGTCGGGGACTCCGGACTCCAGCGAGCCGATGAGACGTCGCACGCGATCAGCCGGACGGCCGCGGCGTCCCGCGGTGGTGCTGAGGAACTCCTGCAGGGCGAGTCTGACGATCTCCGAGGGTTTGCGTTGCATCCGCCGGGAGGCGCTCTTCAAGGTCCTGCCGAGGTCATCGGGCAGACGCACGGTGAGCTGGGTCGGCATCGGGGAACCCCTTTCGAGTGCATTGTAATGCGATGCCCCGTGCGATGCCGCGTCTCTCTGAATACGACTTCACTTCCATGAAGCCGTGAGCGGGCGAACATCGTGGGGAGGCCCTTGACGTGGCGGTCGTGAGCTACGAGCGGGACGGGCGGCTCGCCCGGATCACCCTGAACCAGGCGTACGAGAACATGGGGCTCGCCACGACCCAGCTGATCGCCACGCTCTTCGACGGCATCGCCCGCCACACGCCCGAGGGTGTCGCGTTCAAGCAGCGCGTGGAGGACGCCGGGTGGAAGACGGCCGTCAGCGAGCGCGACAGCGGCGAGCCGCTCCGGGGCTCCTGATGACCGACACCGACCTCTGCTTCACACCGGCGACCGAGCTCGTCTCGCTGATCCGCCGCCGCAAGGTCTCCCCGCTCGAGGTGACGCGGGCGGTGCTCGCGCGGATCGAGCGGGTGAACCCGCCGCTCAACGCCTACTGCACGGTCGCCGCCGAGCAGGCGCTGGAGACCGCGAAGCGGGCCACGGCGGCGCTCAAGCGGCGCGCGCGCGTGGGACCGCTCCACGGCGTGCCCGTCTCGATCAAGGACCTGACGCTGACGAAAGGGATCCGCACGACCGAGGGCTCGAAGATCTTCGAGCACCGCATCCCCGACCAGGACGCGCTCATCGTCGAGCGGCTGAAGGCGGAGGGCGCCATCGTCCTCGGCAAGACCAACACGCCTGAGTTCGGCGCCGGCGCCAACACCTTCAACGCCGTGTTCGGGCCGACGCGCAACCCGTGGAACCCGGCGCTCACGTGCGGCGGCTCGACCGGCGGCGGCGCCGTCGCGCTCGCCACGGGCCTGGGGCCGCTCGCCCAGGGCTCCGACCTCGGCGGCTCACTCAGGATCCCCGCCGCCTTCTGCGGCGTCGTCGGCTTCCGCACCTCGCCAGGCCTCGTCCCCGTCTGGCCGACGACGGTCGCGTGGGACCCGTGGAGCGTCCCGGGTCCGATGGCGCGGACGGTGGCGGACACGGCGCTCATGCTCTCGGCCATCGCCGGGCCCGACCCGCGCGCGCCGCTCTCCTACGCCGTGGACACGCGCGCGTTCGGCCGAGCGGTCCGCGAGCCGAGGATCAAGGGGCTCAGCGTCGCGTGGGGCGGGGGTCTCGGCGTCACACCCGTGGACGACGAGGTCTCGAAGACCTGCCACGGGGCGATGTCGGTCTTCAGGAAGCTCGGCGCCCGCGTGGAGGAAGAGCATCCGGACTTCGGCGGCCTCCACGAGATCGTGCTCGTGAGCCGCGGGGCCAGCATGGCCGCGCGCCACGCTGAGAAATTGCCGAAATGGCGCGAGGTTATGCAGGAGAATCTCGTAAAGAACATTGAGTACGGCCTGACGCTCACTGCCGCCGACATCGGCCGCGCCGAGCGCCTCAGGACCGAGCTCTGGCACCGCGTCCGCGAGTTCTTCGGGCGTTACGACCTGCTCGTCACGCCGACCGCCGCCGTGCCGCCCTTCCCGGTGGAGGTCGTCTATCCGAAGGAGATCAACGGCAAGCCGATGACCCACTACATCGAGTGGGCGCTCCTCACCTACGCCTTCACCGTGGTCGGGCTTCCGGCGATCTCGGTGCCGTGCGGTTTCACGCGCGCGGGCCTGCCGGTCGGGCTCCAGATCGTCGGGCGCTGGCGCGACGAGGCGGGCGTACTGCGGGCGGCGGCGGCGTTCGAGGCCGCGGCGCCGTGGGCGCATCTCCGCCCGCCGGAGCCCGCGTAAGCGTCACGGCTCGACGACGCGCAGTCTCCCATCCGGCTGCGGGGCGATCGCGCCCCGGCGGGCGACCGCGTCGAGCACGAGCTGCGTGAGGTTCGGCCCGCTCTCCTCCCCCACCAGCACCTTCGCCCCCGCGAACTCGGTGAAGCCGTCGCCGCCCCGCCAGAGATAGCCCGGCACCGCGACGCTGTAGAGGGCGGCGTCGGCGAGGGGCTCGCCGCCGATCTCGGCGCTCACGAGGCGCCGGCCCGCAGGCCGGCGGGGATCCCACGCGAGCCGGATCCCCACCTCGAGGAGGCGCGGGGCCGCGTTGATCGAACGATCGGGAAAAGGCTTGCGGCGCAGTCCGATCCCTCCCGCGCCGAGCGTCGACGCTCGCGTGCTATAGTGTCGCCCGCATGGCGCTGACCCAGTTGGGAGCGCGCGGCTTCCTGCGCGGGCCGCGGCGCCCATGACGCCGCTCCTGGGAGCGGCGGTCGTTCTGCTGGCCGCCTTCATCAAGGGGGCCATCGGCTTCGGGTTCCCGACGCTCGCCACACCCCTCCTGAGCCTGTTCATCGATGTGAAGGCGGCCGTCGTGGTCCTCATCCTGCCCAATATCGTGATGGACGGGATCCAGTTCGCGCGGCGCGGGGCGCCGCTGGCGACGGTCCGGCGCTTCGCCATCCTCCTGGTATTCGGCGCGCTGGGCACCGTGGTCGGCACCCGCCTCCTGGTGGCTCTCTCATCGCGCACGGCGACGCTGATCCTGGGCGCCTTCCTCCTGGTCTTCGTGACCCTCAACCTGACCGGAGCCACCCCGCGGGTGTCCGCGCGCGGGGAGCGCTGGCTCTCACCCGTGGCGGGGCTGCTCGCGGGCGTCGTCGGGGGGCTCACCAACGTGCCCGGGACGCCGCTGGTCATCTACTTCCAGTCGCTGGGAATGGCCAAGCACGAGTTCGTCGCCTCGGTGGCCTTCACCTTCGTCGTGTACAAGCTCATCCAGTTGGGCGCCGTCGCCTACTACGGGCTCCTGCCATGGTCGCTCGTCGGCATGTCGGTGCTGCTGATCGCCGTCGCCCTTGCCGGCTTCGCCGTCGGCCTCAAGGTGCAGGATCGTCTCGAGCCGCGCGCGTTCAACCGGGCGGTGCTCGGGTTCCTGGCGGCGCTCGGGCTGTGGCTGGTGATCCGGAGCGTCCACTAGCGGTAGATCGTGCCGACGAAGGCGCGCGTCCGCGCGGGGCCGGCGCGGCCCGCCGCGAGCTCTCCGTGGAGGCGCCGGAGGTCGGCCTCGGTGTCCACGTCGAACCAGGACGGAAGCAGGTGAACGCTGAGCCCGAGGCCGCGTGCACGCTCGAGCGTCGCCAGCGTGACGCGCTCCGTGCTCCACGGAATGCCCTCGAAGAGCAAGGGCTGGGGCGCGCGCACGCCGATCAGGTAATAGCCGCCGTCGTCGCACGGCCCGAGCACGACGTCCGCCGCCTTCGTCTCGAGCGTCAGCGCCGCCTCGAGGAC
>JBBTPF010000328.1:0-5625 GCA_038066295.1 Candidatus Methylomirabilota bacterium
CGACGAAGTTCGAGCCACGACCGATTTCGCTCTTCACCTCGATCGTCCCGCCGTGACTCTGGACGATCCCGAGGCTCACGGAGAGGCCGAGGCCCGTGCCGCTCACGTCGGGCTTGGTCGTGAAGAACGGCTCGAAGATCCGGTCGAGGTGCTCCGGCGCGATGCCGGCGCCGGTGTCGATGACCTCGACCTGGACCATGTCGCCGCTGGCGGACGAGCGCAGGGTCAGCGACCCGCCGCCCTTCATGACGTAGACGGCGTTGTTGATCAGGTTGAGGAACACCTGCTTGATCCGCGGCACGTCGATCTCCACGGGGGGGAGCCCCTCGGCGTACTCCTCACTGAGCTCGATCGCGTCGAGGGCGCCCTGACGGCGGACCATTGCGGCCGTCTGCCGGAGCACCGCGTTGAGGTCCGTGACCTGGGGGATGAACTCGCGCTGGCGGCTGAAGTGGAGGAGGTCCCGCACGATGTCGCGCGCGCGGCCGGCTTCGTCCTGGATGAGGTCGAGCTCCTCGCGCATCGGCTCCCCGGGCTGGACCCGCTCGGCCAGGTAGGAGGCGAAGCCGAGGACGCTCGTGAGCGGGTTGTTGATCTCGTGCGCGATGTTGGCCGCCAGCTCGCCGATCGCCGCGAGCTTGGTGGACTGGATCAGCTGGGCCTGGGTCCGCTTGAGCTCGGCCATCTGGTGCTTCACGCCCTCGTACAGGCGCGCGTTCTCGATGGCGATCGCGACCTGGTCGGCGACGATCTTGAGCAGCTGCTCCTCGTCGGCCTTCGCGCCCGGCGGCATCGCGTGGCGGGCCACCATCACGCCGAGCTGGCGCTCGCGCACGGTCAGCGGCAGCGTCCACTCGACCTCGGTCCAGTCGTCGGCGGGCTCGAGGCCGGCGCCCGCGAGCACGCTCTTCGGCTGCGCGCCGGTCTCGCCCTGCACCACCACGCGGACGCCCGGAGGCTCGCCGAGCTCCACGCGGAGGCTCGTCGTGCCGATGGCCTGCGCGAGCCCGCGCAACAGCCGCTCGAGCATCTGTGCGACGCCGAGCTCGGAGGTGATGTCCTGCACCGCGCGGTGCAGGTCCTCCAGCTGGCCGGCGCGCCGCACGAAGTGCTGGTTGAGCCGCTTGAGCTCCTCCACCTGGTTCAGCAGACGGTAGACGAGCCGCTGATTGAGCTCGCGCAGGTACACGCCTTCCTCGCGGCCCTCGACCCGCTCGCGTTTTCCCGCGAGGAACTCGGCGACCTGCCGCGGGAAGGCGTCGACGTTGATCGGCTTCTGGATGTAGCCGTCGCACCCGGCCACGAGGGTCCGCTGCCGGTCCCCCTGCATCGCGTAGGCGGTCACCGCGATCACCGGGGTGGAGGCGAGGTTGGGGAACGACTTGAGAATCGCCACGATCTCGTAGCCGTCGACGCCCGGCAGGTTGATGTCGAGCAGGATGAGCGCCGGCTCCTCGCGGATCGCGGCCTCGATCCCCGCGAGCCCGTCTTCCGCGTCGACGATCGTGTAGCCGGCGGCCTCGAGGACCGCCCGGACGAGCATCCGGTTCTCGCGGTTGTCCTCGATGTAGAGGATCTTCGCCTGCTTGTCGAGTGTGCGTCCCGGCATACGGTCGCCCGTCCCCTCAGTTCAACGGCAGCGTGAAATGGAACGTGGATCCCTGGTTCTCCCGGCTCTCCGCCCAGATGCGGCCGCCGTGGAGCTCGACGAACTTCTTGCTGATCGCCAGCCCCAGCCCCGTCCCGCCGGCGCCGCGCGCGACCGGGTTGTCCAGCTGCTGGAACGGCTCGAAGAGGCGCGTGAGGTCTTCCTGGCGGATGCCGATGCCCGTGTCCGCGACGCTGATGCGCACCACGTCGGGCTCGGCGACCACGCCCACGAGCACCCGTCCCTGCGACGTGAACTTGATCGCATTGGACAGGAGGTTCAACAGGATCTGCTTGACCTTCGTGCGGTCGGCGCTGAGCCGGGGGAGCTCGAGCGGGATGTTCTTCTCGATTTTCAGCGGCTTGCCGCGGGCGAGCGGCATCGACGACTCGATGCACTCGTCGATGAGCTCGTAGAGGTCGAGCTCCTCCGAGACCATCTCGAGCTTGCCCGCCTCGATGCGGGAGAAGTCCAGAATGCCGTTGATGAGCTGCAGCAGGTGGGTGCCGCTGTTGTGGACGGAACGGATGTAGACCTCCTGGCGCTCGGTCAGCTCGCCGTCGAGCCGGTTCAGCAGCACCTTCGAGAAGCCGATGATCGAGTTGAGCGGCGTCCGCAGCTCGTGTGACATGCTCGCCAGGAACTGCGACTTGAGCCGGCTCGCCTGCATCAGCTGCGCGTTGGAGCTCGACAGCTCCTCGTAGAGGCGTGCGTTCTCCAGGGAGATCGCCACCTGGTTCGCCAGCACCGACAGCACTTCCAGCTCCTGGCCATCGAAGATCTCGCCGGAGAGCTTCTCGCCCACGAGCAGGATGCCGGTGAGCTTGTTCTCGATCTTGAGCGGGACGATCAGGGACGCACGGATCTCCTCGAGCTCGCCCTCGGCGGTCTCGAAGTACTCGGCGATCTCCGGGTCCAGCTTGACTTCCTCCTTGACCAGCAGCCGGCCCGTCTGGTTGAGCCACTGGACGACCGGGCTGTCCACCGGGATCGCGGTGACCCCGACACCCTCGCCGGTGTTCTTCTCCTCGCGGTAGGCGACGAAGGCGCTCCGCGACGCGTCGTAGATCATCAGCGCGCAGTGCGTGACGGGGACCCCGCGGACGAGGCCGTGGACCAGCGTCTCCATGAGCCGGCCGAAGTCGAGCATCGTGCTCATGCGCTTGGAGAGATCCAGGAGCGTTTCGTAGCACCCGCGCCGCTTGCTGAACATGAGCCGCTCGAGGGTCTCCTCGAAGCGCTGGCCGAGCGGGCTCACGAGCAGCGTCATGACGAAGCCCAGCGGGACGATGATCCACAGCGGGTTGATCTGCTCCCAGTCGGCCCACTGTTCCGCCAGGACGAGGATCGAGGTGACCGCGCCCCAGAGCACCAGGTAGATCGCGCCCTTCTTCACGGCCACGTTCACGTCGAACAGCCGGTAGCGGACGATCGACGTCCCGAGCATCAGCGCGAAGACCATGTTCGCGGGGATGCCCATGGGGTACACGAGGTCGGCCGCCGGCACGAACCGGGCGAGGATGAACCGGGCGAAGTCGATGAACCCGCCGGCGAGGCTCACGAGCGTCCCGAGCAGGATGAGCGTCGCGCGGTTGCGCCGGAAGCTCGAATCGACGTCCTTGTACGCCCGCACGAGGAGCGAGAGGCCGTAGATCAGGAAGAAGTTGAAGTAGAGGAAGAACGGCTGGTAGAGCAGCCCCGTCTCCGGCGCCCAGCCCCAGTAGGTCCACTTCACGCCCCGCATGAAGAGCGGCGAGCCGCTCAGGTTGGCGCCGCTGAAGAAGATCGCGAGCAGGTACACGGCGACCAGCGAGGGCCGGTGCTGCGTCGTGCTCTCGAGGAAGATCAGGACGAAGTGATAGTAGAACGCCGGCAGGAAGACGATGCCGGCGTGGATGACGAACTCCCAGAAGATCGCCGTCGGCTCGTCCGGCGACCGCCGCAGCATGAACACGCCGAAGTTCCAGACGGCCAGGCCGGACACGAAGTACGCGAAGAGCCTGTTCAGCCGGCTCCCCGGGTTACGCACGAGCGTAATCCCGGCGAGCAGGACGTTCAGGGCCAGCGCGATGAGCGGGAGGAGGTTATGGAGCGTCAAGTGTGTCCCCCTCGGTCTCGGCGAGAGGGAGATACGGTTTGTCCTGCCTGCGCTCTTCGTCGATCTCGTCTTTGACGATGCCGAACACGAGGACGTCCCAGTACCGGCCGTCCTGGTAGCCGGCCTTGCGGAGGACCCCCTCCTGCTGGAATCCGTTGCGACGCAGTGAGTTCGCGCTCAAGCGGTTGTACTCGTAGACCTTGGCCTCGATGCGCCGGAGCCCGAGCACGTCGACTCCATAATACGAGATGAGCTTGCCCGCCTCCACGCCAAATCCGCGGCGGATGGCCTTCCGATCGGTCAGCATCACCTCGAGGAAGCAGTATCCCTCGAGGAGATGGATGTTGAAGAGGCGCGCCAGGCCGATCGGCTTCGCCCAGCCGCGGTTGGCTTCGACCATCAGGACGACCTGGGAAGGATCGGTCAAGACCGCCTCGTAGAACGACGCGTCCTTGTCGTAGACGTGCCTGTAAGCGTTCAGGAACTCGCTCCCGACCATCCGCTCGGTGAACGGGTCCTCCGCCCACTCCGAGAGGTAGTCGAGGTCCTCGGGCTGCAGCGTCCTGAGGTACACGCGGGTGCCGCGCGAGACGACGCCCAGCCGGTGCCGGGTCACCCGGTCCTCCCCGGCGGGGGCGAGCGGCGCAGGTTCCACGCCGGTCATCCGGTCTCCACCTCAGCCCTCATGTGGCCCGCCGGCTATTCGAACGTGATCTCGACCCGGACGGTCGGATCACCCAGCGCCCGCTCGTCGGGGCGGACCGGGACGGGCTGGCCGCTGTCCTTCTTGTAGACCGCCAGGCGATGGACCTTGAAGGGCAGGCGGAACGTGCCCGTGAAGGTCGCGGGCGCCGGGAGCGGGAAACCGGGAAGCGTCGAGGTCGGGGTAAAGGTCCCGCTCGTGATCGCGATGATCAGGCCGTCGGGATCGGAGACCTGGATCGCGCCCGAGAAGGTCCCGGCCATCACGACGAGTTCCGGCGCGTCCACGAGGTTCGTGGCGTCGCTGTTGACGACGACGTAGAAGTCGCCGCCGATCGCGCCGCCGAAGGTGCCGAGATCGAGGTCGCTCCAGCCGAAGGCCACGACGGTGCACCGGCTCGCGTCCTGGACGGTGATGCCGAGCGTCGCGAAGAGAACCTCCGCGTAGGCCATGAGGCCCTCCGGGCAGAGAGGTGTCCGGCGCCTCGCCTTGCCCTCGAGCCCCGACTGCGCGAGGCGGTGATTCTCGGACGTGAACTGCGCCGCCTCGTTCAGCTCGTACAGCACGGCGTCCGGCTCGGCCGCCGCGGCGGGCGCGGGCCCCGGCGCGGCCGTGAACAGGAGCATTGCGGACACCCACGCGATTCGAGATTTCCTGATCGTGCCCATCCCTATCACGCTCCTTGGCGCAGGCCCCGGGGAGGCCCCGGGCGGCTCGCCGATCCCTCACTCACGGGCGCGGACCCACGCGAGATGGCTGAGCCCGGCCAGAAACGCCCGGCGCGCCTCGAGAATGTCAAACCCCGCGCGGTCGAGCGCCTCGTGAAACTCGGTCTCGCTCAGATAGCGGTGCTCGCAATCGCGGAACAGCTCGAAGATCACCGTCGGCGCGAGCCATCGGAGCGCCCGGAGCGCGGCGCCGAACCCTTCCGTCGCGCGCACCTCCTGAAACGTCTGGACGATACGCGCGGGCCGGCCGTAGGTCAGGAAGATCGCGCATCCGCCCGGCTTGAGCGCGCGGCGGCACGCCGCCAGCAGCCCCTCGGGATCGGGATGCCAGTACAGCGTGTGCATGCTCACGAGCACGTCGAAGGTGCCGGCGCCGGGCAGCGGATCCCGCGCCAGGTCGAGGTGGTGGAACGTCAGGTTCGGCCCGCCGCTCGCGTGGTGCTTCTCC
>JBBTPF010000329.1:0-4966 GCA_038066295.1 Candidatus Methylomirabilota bacterium
CTCGCCGCGGCCGGCGGGGCCCCAGCCCCGCGCATTCCAGAGGTCCGCACTACCACCTGCCCGTGAGTTCGCGGAGGGCATCGAGGGCGCGCTCGATGTCCTCGGCGTCGACGTCCTTGTGCGTGACGCAACGGATCGACGTCGGGCCGATCGCGTGGATCTTCACCTTGCGGGCCGCGCACCCGGCCACCAGCTCCTCGGTCCCGCGGGGACGCTCGACGCCGAAGATGACGATGTTCGTCTGGACGCTCGCGAGGTCCACCCTCAGCCCGGGGAGCTTCGCGATCCCCGCCGCGAGGCGGCGGGCGTTGGCGTGGTCCTCGGCCAGCCGGTCCACCATCGTCTCGAGCGCGACGATTCCCGCGGCGGCGATGACGCCGGCCTGCCGCATGCCGCCGCCGACCATCTTCCGGACCCGCCGCGCCCGCGCGATGAAGTCCCGCGAGCCGCAGACGACCGACCCGACGGGCGCGCCGAGCCCCTTCGACACGCAGAAGGTCACGGAATCCACGTCGCGCGCGAACTCCCGCGGCTCCCGCCGGAGGGCCACCGCGGCGTTGAAGATGCGCGCGCCGTCGAGGTGCACCGGCACGCCCGCGCCGTGGGCCACCGCCGCCACGGCGCCGATCTCCTCCGGCGCGCAGCAGGTGCCGCCGTGGCGGTTGTGCGTGTTCTCGAGGCAGACCAGCCCGGTCGGCGGGATGTGGACGTTCGACGGCCGCAGCGCCTCGCGCACCTGCTCCGGCGTGAGGAACCCCCGCTCCGTCTTCACCGGCCGCATCTGCACGGACCCGATCACGGCCGAGCCCGCCACCTCGTAGTTGAAGATGTGCGAGTCGAGATCGAGGACGACCTCCTGGCCCGCCTGCGTGTGGCTCACGACCGAGACGAGGTTGCCCATGGTCCCGGAGGCGACGAACAGGCCCGCCTCCTGGCCCAGGCGCCCGGCGGCCATCGCCTCCAGCCGCTTGACGGTCGGGTCCTCCTCCCAGACGTCGTCGCCCACCTCGGCGCGGGCCATCGCCTCGCGCATCTGGGGCGTCGGGAGCGTGAGCGTGTCGGAGCGGAGATCGACGATATCGTGCACGGCGGTTACCTCTGCGCCCTCAAGCGCTGGACCGCGCGGCGGCCGAACTCCGTGTGACCGTACTCCTCGCTCAGGCGGCGGAGCAGCTGCACGGCCTCGGCGTTCTTGCCCTCGTGGAGGTTCACGTCGGCCAGCATGAAGAGCGCTTCCGGGACCACGAGCGTGCGCGGGTACTCCTTGAGGACCAGCTCGAGCCGCTGCCGCGCGGAGCTCGGGTTGCCCTGGGTGAAGTAGTAGCTCGCGACCCACACTTCCTTCTGCGCGAGGCGCCCCCGGCAGATGTCGATCTTGGCGAGCGCCTCGGTCGCGTAGCGGCTCTCCGGATACTCCTTGACGAGCTTCCGGAACTGATCGAGCGCCTTCTGCGTCAGCCCCTGGTCCTGCTCGACGGGCTTGAGCTGGTCGTAGTAGCTCATCGCCAGCCGGTACTGGACGAGGTCGGCGATCTGGTGGCGCGGGAAGAACGCCATGAAGGCCTCGAACTCCTTGATGGCCTTGTCGAACTCGCCCTCGCGGTAGTGCGCCTCGCCGATGAGGAAGCGGGCGCGCGCCGCGTACGAGGAGTTCGGGTGGCGCTCGACGATCTTCTTGAAGCTCTCGCGCGCCTCCTCGTGACGCTTCCGGGCGAGCTCGTTCTCGCCGATCGAGTAGAGCTCGTCCGGCGGCAGGATGGGCGTCGGCGCCGGCCTGAGCCAGCCGCAGCCGCCCGCCAGCAGGAGCAGGGTCGCGAGGAGAATACGCACGTGTCGGCCAGGGGCGCCAAGCATGAAAATTGGCCACTACTTATAGCACAATCCGCCGCCAAAAACTCTTTGACTTCCTCGACGCTGCCCGGTATGACGGGAGCACCCAGGAGGGGTCCCTCATGGCCGTGCCGCGGATGCTCAGGCTGCGCCAGAACTTCCCGCGTCCCCGCGTCGCGGACGTCCCGCGCGCCGTCGCGGAGGCGCTCGCGGGCGCCGGCCTTCCGATCAAGCGCGGCGACACCGTGGCCGTCGGCGCCGGCAGCCGGGGCATCGCGAACATCGACATCGTCGTCGGGGCCACCGTCCGGTGGCTCACGGACCTGGGCGCCCGCCCGTTCGTGTTCCCGGCGATGGGCAGCCACGGGGGCGGCACGCCCGAAGGCCAGCGCTCGGTCCTCGAGCACTACGGCATCTCCGAGTCCACGATCGGCTGCCCGATCCGGGCGACGATGGAGGTCGTCCAGGTCGGCGAAGCGCTGGGTCTGCCGGTCTGGCTCGACCGCCACGCGGCGGAGGCGGACTGGATCGGCCTCGTCAACCGCGTGAAGCCGCACACGGACTTCAAGGGCGCGATCGAGTCGGGCCTGTTCAAGATGATGACGATCGGGCTCGGCAAGCACACGGGCGCCATCCAGTACCACCGCGCGAACATCCATCACGGCTACGAGACCGTGATCACCGCGGTCGCCCGCGAGATGCTTTCGAAATCGCGGATCGGCTTCGGCGTCGGCATCGTCGAGAACGGGTACGATGAAACCGCTCGGATCGAGGCGTTCAACGCCGAGAACCTCGAGGCCGGCGAGCGCCGCCTGCTCAAGGACGCCCGGGACTGGATGGCGCGCCTGCCGTTCGGGCAGATCGACGTCCTGGTCGTCGAGGAGATGGGCAAGAACATCTCCGGCGCCGGCATGGACACGAACGTCATCGGGCGGCCGATGAACCCGCACGAGCCGTTCCCGGCGGACCCGAAGATCCTCTGGATCGTGGCGCTCGACCTCACGGATGAGAGCTACGGCAACGCGGCCGGGATCGGCAACGCCGACTTCGCCACCCGGCGGCTGGTCGAGAAGATCGACATGAAGCCGACGCTGATCAACTGCATCACGGCGTGCGAACCCGGCGCCGCGAAGGTCCCGCCCACCTACGAAACCGACCGGGAGGCGATCGAAACCGCGCTCTCGTGCATCGGGCTGACACCGCCCGAGAAGGCGCGCGTCGTCCGCATCAAGAACACCCTGCGGCTCGTTGAGATCGAGGCGTCCGAGGCCTTCCTGCCCGAGATCGCCAGGCGCGCCGAGCTCACGAAGCTGGGCGAGCCGGCCCCCCTGGCCTTCGACGCCGCGGGACGGCTCCTTCGATTCTGACCCGCGTCCCACCCTCGAGAGGAGGATTACCAGAGATGCTGCGACTGAAGACGCTCGCGATCGTCGCGCTCGCCGCCGTGCTCCCCGTGCTCTGCGCGTCCCCGGCGGCGGCCCAGAAGGTCAGCCTCATCTTCTCCGCCGGCCCGACCGGCGGGTCCTGGACACCGATGGCGGGCGCGACCGCCGAGGTGGTCAAGAAGCGGTTCCCCGAGCTTGACGTCCAGGTCGAGCCCGGCGCGGCCCTCGTGAACATGGAGAAGATCCGCAACGACAAGGCCGACCTCGGCTGGTCCATGACGAACGTGCTCTCGGATGCGCTCGCCGGCACCGGGCAGTGGGCGGGCAAGAAGACCGACCGGCCCATGCTCGTCGCGACCTACTACCCGAACGTCTGGCAGCTCGTCGTCCCCGCCTCGAGCGACATCAAGACGATCAAGGACCTCAAGGGCAAGCCGGTCGCGCTCCCCGCGCGCGGCAACACGAGCCTCGCCGACGGCTGGGAGGTGCTCCTCAAGGTCAACGGCATGAAGCTCGAGGATCTCGGGCCGAAGAGCTACGGCCCCGTGTCGTCGACCGCCGAGGCGGTGAAGAACCGCCAGGCCGTGGCGGCCGGCTGGTTCACGGTCGTCCCGGGCTCGTTCGTGCTCGACCTGGGCTCGACGATGAAGCTCCGCATGATCCCGGTCTCCGAGGCCGAGTTCGCGCAGATCAGGCAGATGAACCCCGGCTTCATCCGCCACGTCATCAAGGCCGGCACCTACACGGAGCAGGGGATCGCGGACGAAATCCACACCTTCCAGTCGCCCACGATCCTCATCGCGTCGTCGAAGACGTCCGCCGAGGCCATCTACAAGGTGACGAAGGCCATCGTGGAGGGTCGCGCGGACTTCACGCACGTGAGCAAGGTGATGCAGGGCGTCACGGCGAAGGCCATGGCCCAGGACTACGGCCTGCCGTTCCACCCCGGGGCGGTGAAGTACTTCAAAGAAATCGGCGTGCTGAAGTAGCCCGCTCGCCGTGCGCAAGCTCACCGGCTACCCGGCGTTCGTCGTGGGCGTGGTGGCGGTCCTCATGGCCGTCTACCACGTCTACGTGCGCCTCACCTGGTACGCGCCCGACCAGCAGGCGCTGCTGTTCATCACGCTCGGCTTCAGCCTGACGCTGGCGTTCCTGCTCTTTCCGCGCGCGAAGAGCGCGCCCCGCGACCGGATCCCGTGGACCGACCTCGCCCTCGCCGTCCTCTCGCTCGCCTGCGTCGGCTACATGTTCCGCTACTACGACTACGTCGTGAACCGCTTCCCCACCGCCCACCCGCTCGCGACGAGCGACAAGGTGGTCGGCGTCGTGGCGACCCTGCTCGTCCTCGAGGCGACGCGCAGGACGATCGGCGCCTCGCTGCCGATCGTCGCCGTCTGCTTCCTCGCCTACGGGCTCACGGGCCCGTGGCTCCCCGGCGTCCTGCGCCACAGGGGGCTCACGCTCGAGATCACGATCGACCAGACCTACTTCACGACCGAGGGGATCTTCGGCGTGCCGCTCGGCGTCGCGGGGTCGTACGTCATCCTGTTCATCATCTTCGGCGCGTTCCTCGAGAAATCGGGCGCCGGCCAGTTCTTCATGAACTTCGCCAACGCGATCGCCGGCGGGGCGCGCGGCGGGCCCGGGAAAGTGTCCGTCGTCTCCTCGAGCCTCTTCGGGACGATCTCGGGCTCCGCCGTCGCCAACGTCATGGTGGACGGCTGGCTCACGATCCCGATGATGAAGAAGAC
>JBBTPF010000330.1:0-4769 GCA_038066295.1 Candidatus Methylomirabilota bacterium
TGCCGCGTGGTCGAGCGACCCCTCCCGAGGCCGCGCCCCGCGCGCCAGCGTCCGCCTCCACGAGTCGTTCACGAATAATCCAGGTCAGCCTCCGGGTCCTCGGGGTCGATCCCGGCCTCGTCGCGACGGGCTACGGGCTCATCGAGCCCGGGCCCGGCGGCGTCGCCGTCCTCGCACGCGGTGTCATCGCCACGGGCGCCGACCTGCCGCTGGAAGCACGGATCCACGCGATCTACGACGGGGTGGATCGCCTGCTCGCCGGCCACGCGCCGTCCGTCCTGGTGCTCGAGGACCTCTACGCCGAATACCGCTTCCCGCGCACCGCGCTCCTCATGGCCCACGCCCGCGGCGTGATCTGCCTGGCCGCGCGCCAGCGCGACGTGACGCTCCTGGCCCTGGCGCCGGCGGAGGTCAAGCGCGCGATCGCCGCCAACGGCGCCGCCTCCAAGGAGCAGGTGCAGCGCTCCGTCCAGCGGATGCTCCGGCTCGAGGCGCCGCCCCGGCCCTCCCACGTCGCCGACGCGCTCGCCCTCGCGCTGACGGGTCTCTCGCGTCTCGGAGGGCGGATCTCTTGAGAGCCATGGAATGAGACGCGACATGCGGAACGGAGCCGGGTCGCACCTTTCTCAGGTCGCCCACCGGGTGCCCCCGGCCTCGCGGACCCCGCGACAATGATCGCGACCCTGGCGGGCCGCGTGCGGCGCAGGCTCGAGAACCGCATCGTCCTCGAGTGCGGCGGCATCGGCTACGAGGTGTTCCTTCCGCCGATCGCCATCCGCCAGGTCGAGAGCGTCGGCGCGGGGAGCGGCGAGAAGCCGAGCGAGCTGGATCTCGTGATCTACTACCACGCCACGCGCGACCAGCCGCGCCCCGTCCTCATCGGGTTCACGTCCGACCTCGACAAGGAGTTCTTCGAGAAGCTCATCACCGTGAAGGACATCGGGCCGATGGTGGCCGCCCGCGCGCTCGCCGCGCCGGTCGCCGAGCTGGCCGGCGCGATCGCGCGCGGGGACGAGAAATATCTCAAGATGCTGCCGGGCATCGGCCCGCAGAAGGCGAAGAACATCGTCGCCCAGCTCCAGAGCAAGGTGGCGAAGTTCGCCCTCGCGCGCGAGGGCGCCGCCGTCGAGCCTGTCGCCGCCGCCGCGGCGCCCGCCGATGCGGAGGGGCTGCGCGAGCTGGTCTGGGAGATCCTGGTCAAGCAGCTCGGCCACCGGCCCTCGGAGGCCTCGCAGCTCGTCACCGACGCGCTCCGCCGCCGTCCCGCGATCGCGACGCCGGAGGAGCTGTTCGACGAGATCTACCGCGGGGAGAAGAAGTGAGCGCCGCGGCCGCGCCAACGCCAGGGAAAGATCACGTCGAGGGGAAGATCCTGAGCCGCCTGGCGGTCCCGGAGGAGGCGCAGTTCGAGCGGCAGCTCCGGCCGCGCTCCTTCGACGAGTACGTCGGCCAGGAGCAGGCGGTGGCGAGCCTGCGCGTCTCCGTCGAGGCGGCGAAGATGCGCCGCGAGTGCGTGGATCACGTGCTCCTCTACGGCCCTCCGGGCCTCGGCAAGACGACGCTCGCCGGCATCATCGCGAACGCGATGGGAACGAACCTCGTCCCCACGTCGGGGCCGGCCATCGAGCGCGGCGCGGACCTCATGGGGATCCTCACGAACCTCGCGGAGCACGACGTCCTCTTCATCGACGAGGTCCACCGCCTGCCGCGCCCGGTGGAGGAGCTCCTGTACCCGGCGATGGAGGACTTCGCCGTCAACTTCGTCATCGACAAGGGGCTCAACGCCCGGACGCTCAAGTACGCGCTCCGCCCCTTCACGCTCGTCGCGGCGACGACGCGGCCCGGCATGCTGTCGGCGCCGCTCCGCGAGCGGTTCGGCATCTTCCACCACCTCGACTTCTACTCGGACGCCGAGCTGACCCGGATCGTCACGCGCTCGGCGGCCATCCTGGACTCGCGCATCGACTCCGCCGGCGCCCGCGAGCTCGCGCGCCGCTCCCGCGGCACGCCGCGCATCGTGAACCGCCTCCTGCGGCGCGTCCGCGACTACGCGCTCGTGCACGGGAGCCCGGTCATCACCGAGGCGATCGCCCGGGACGCGCTCGACCGTGAAGGCGTGGACGCGCGGGGGCTCGACCGCCTCGACCGGCGCTTCCTCGGCGCCATCATCGACCACTACGGCGGCGGTCCCGTCGGGATCGAAGCCGTCGCGGCGACGATCAACGACGACGCCGAGACGCTCACCGAGATGGTGGAGCCCTACCTCCTCAAGATCGGCTTCGTCGTGCGCACGCCGAACGGCCGGCGCGCGACGCGCGAGGCCTACCAGCACCTCGGCAAGCAGCCCCCCGCTGGGGCGCCGGGCCAGCAGGGACTTTTCGAATGAAGCCCCGCGTGCCTGCAGCAGGCCACCCCCGGATTGACTCAGGCTCGCCTCGGGCGTCGAACGCCCTGCGGGTTCGCACCACCACGCCGGCCTCGCGGACCCCGCTACAAATGAAGCCCCGCGTGCCTGCAGCAGGCCACCCCCGGATTGACTCAGGCTCGCCTCGGGCGTCGAACGCCCTGCGGGTTCGCACCACCACGCCGGCCTCGCGGACCCCGCTACAGTGAGCGGCGTGAACGACATCGGCCGGATGCTCGTGGTCTTCGGCGTGCTGATCGCGCTGGTCGGTGTCGTGCTGATCCTCGCCGGACGGGTGGGCTGGCTCGGCCGGCTGCCCGGCGACATCCACATCGAGCGTGGGAACTGGACGTTCTACTTCCCGCTCGCCACGTCCCTCCTGCTCAGCGCGGTTCTCACGCTGATCCTCTGGATCGTCGGACGGCGATGAGGCGCTCGGCGCTCGCCGCCTTCGCGGCCACGCTGTTCTGGACCGCGAGCGCCTTCGCCTCGGGCACCGTCCGCGTCGCGATCGTCGAGAACGCGCGCGTCGTGGAGCTCTCCGGGGCGAACATCGAGGTGAGCGAGCTCGGCTGTCCCGGGTGCGTGCCGCGGCCCGCGTGGCGGGCCGACCGCGTCCGCGCCGTCGTGAACGGGCCGAGCGTCGAGATCGACGGTCGCCGCGCGGCCGGCTTCCGGCTCACGAGCGACCGGCCGATCCGGATGAACGGGCGCGAGTACCCGGCGGCGTTGGAGCTCGTGAAGAACGGCGACGGGATGGCGATCGTCAACGAGCTCCCGCTCGAGGACTACCTGGTCGGCGTCCTGCGCGCCGAGACGAGCGAGCGCTGGCCCCTCGAGACGCTCCGCGCCCAGGCGATCGTCGCGCGCACCTACGCCGCGTACCACCGCGCGCTGAACGGGGCGAAACCCTACCACCTCGTCGCCTCCACGGCCCACCAGGTGTACGCCGGCCGCGTGCCCGCGGCCTCGCCCGTCTGGGACGCGGTCCGGGAGACCACCGGGCAGGTGCTCTTCTGGGAGGGCGAGCTCTTTCCGGCGTTCTATCACTCGGCGAGCGGCGGCTACACCGAGGATCCGCGCACCGTCTTCGCGGCGCGGAACATGCCCGCGCTCCGCGCCGTCCGCGACGAGTTCTCGTCGGCCTCGCCGCACTTCACCTGGAGCCTGGACCTCCGGCTCGCCGACCTCGCGGAGATCCTCCGCAAGCACCGCTTCGACGTCGGCTCGATCACCGCCATCGAGATCACCGAGCGCACGCCCTCGCTCCGCGCGTCGATCCTCACGATCCGCGGCGCCCGCGGGAGCACCCGCCTGCGGGGCAACGACTTCAGGCGCATGGTCGGCTACGAGACCGTCAAGTCCACGCTCTTCGCCGTCGCGGTGGACGGTGCGATGGCGCGCTTCGCCGGGCGCGGGTACGGCCACGGCGTCGGCATGTCGCAGTGGGGCGCCAAGGGCATGGCGGAGCAGGGACACAAGGCGGAGAGGATCCTCGAGTACTACTATCCCGGGACCACGCTCGGCTCCCTGAACACGCGCTCGGCGCAGTGACCATCTCCTGGGCCGACTTCGAGCAGGTGGACATGCGCGTCGGTGTCGTCACCGACGCGAAGGAATTCTCCGAAGCGCGGCGCCCGGCGTACCGCCTGTGGATCGACTTCGGCCCGCTCGGGATCAAGCGCTCGAGCGCCCAGGTCACCAGTCACTATCGTCCGGCCGACCTCATCGGCCGTCACGTGATCGCCGTGGTCAACTTCCCGCCGAAGCAGATCGGCCCGTTCGTGTCGGAGGTGCTCGTCCTCGGCGCCTACGACGAGGCGGGGGAGGTCATCCTGCTCCATCCCGACAAGCCCGTCGCTCCCGGCTCGAAGATCGGCTAAGCTCCCTTGCGTCGCGGGCCGGTGCGGCCGTGGCCTGCCGCGCTCAACTGCAGCGATCGCCGGGAAACGGAGGCTGAGGATGCGCAGCAAACCGTATCTCACGCTCGAGGACGTCAGGAAGCTCGCCGTGGCCTGCGAGGCCGAGGCCGCCCGCAACAAGTGGAGCGTCACGATCGCGATCGTGGATGACGCCGGATACCTCCTTTACCTCCAACGAATGGACGGCGCCGGGCCGATCACCGTGGAAGCGGCGACGCAGAAGGCCCGGACGGCCGCGCTGTCGCGCCGCCCGAGTCGATTCTGGGAGGAGCGGGTGAAGGAGCGGCCGGTGTTCCTGAAGTTCCCCGACAACTTCCCGATCATCGGCGGCGTGCCGATGACGTACCAGGGCGAGTGCGTCGGCGCCATCGGCGTGTCGGGCGTCCAGTCGCACGAGGACGAGCAGGTCGCGCAGGCGGGCGCCAACGCGCTGAAGTAGTCGG
>JBBTPF010000331.1:0-2893 GCA_038066295.1 Candidatus Methylomirabilota bacterium
GCGGCCTCGCTGCCCCAGCGCTCGTTCTTCGGCTCGTCGAGCATGACCAGCATGACGAAGCGCGGCTCGTCGGCGGGTGCCCACCCGACGAACGAGAGCACGCCCGGGGCGCGCGAGTAGCGCCGGGTCGCCGGATCGAGCTTCTGCGCCGTCCCCGTCTTGCCGGCGACCTCGTACCCCGGGATCGCCGCGTTGCGCCCGGTGCCCTGGTCCACGACGCGGACGAGGATCCGCGTCAGCGTGCGCGCCGTCTCCGGCGAGGTGACCTGCCGCACCGCACGCGGCTCGAACCGCCGCAGCTCGCGCCCCTCAGTGTCGAACGTCGCCTGGACGAGCCGCGGCTGCATCAGGATGCCGCCGGCGGCGACGGCCCCGAACGCGCCGACCATCTGGAGCGCGGTGACCGAGACCTCCTGTCCGATGGACATCGTCGGCAGCGACAGGAGCGACCACTGCCGCGGATCGCGCACGAGCCCGCGGCTCTCGCCGGGGAGCCCGACGCCGGTCGGCGCGCCGAAGCCGAAAGCACTCATGTACCGGTGGTAGCGGTCGCGGCCCAGCGCCAGGCCGACCTTGATGGATCCCACGTTCGACGAGTTCTGCAGCACCTCGCTGAACGTGAGCCAGCCGTACTTCTTCCAGTCGTGGATGGTGGTCTTCGCCACCGTGAACGCGCCGTTCTCGCCGTAGATGCGGTCGTCGGGCCGGACCACGGCCTCCTCGAGCGCGGCCGCGGCGAGGATCACCTTGAACGTCGAGCCGGGCTCGAAGGGATCGGTGACGGCGCGGTTGCGCCAGTGGTCTTTCGACGGGGCCTCGAGGAAGGTGTTCGGATTGAACGTCGGGCGGATCGCGAGCGCCAGGATGTCGCCGGTGCGCGGCTCGAGGACGACCGCCATGGCGGCCTTGGCGCCCGCGCGCCGGTACGCGGCGTCGATCTCGCGCTCGGCGATGTACTGGATCGTGCGGTCGAGCGTCAGCATGACGCCGTGGCCGGGCGCGGGCGGCGCCAGGACGTGCGGCGCGGTCACCTCGCGGCCGAGCGCGTCGCGCCCGACGATGGCCTTGCCGGGCGTGCCGGCGAGCTCGGCGTTGAAGGCCCGCTCGATCCCCTCGAGGCCGCCCTCGACGCCCTCGAACCCGATGACGTGCGCGGCGAGCTCGCGGTTCGGATACAGGCGCAGCGGCTCCTGGAGGAAGCCGAGCCCGGGCTCGCCGAGCGCCCGCACCTCGGCGGCGACGGCGGGCGGGAGCTTCCGCCGGAGCCACGCGAACTGGCGCGAGCTCGTGAGCGCGGCGTGGATCTCGTTCTGCGGCACGCCGATGATCGGTTCCAGGCGGGCCGCGACGCGCACCGGATCGCCCACGCTCCGCGGCTGGACGAAGAGCGACTCGGTCGGCGTCGAGGTGGCGAGCGCAGCGCCCTGGCGGTCCACGATCGGGCCGCGCCGGGCGTGGAGGACGACGGTGCGGGAGTACTGGCGTTCGGCGAGCTGCGCCAGCTCGGCGCGCTTGACGATCTGCAGCCAGGCGAGCCGGCCCGTGAGGCCTCCGAACGCGACGGCGAGGAGCGCCGCGAGGACCAGGACCCGCGTCCGGAGGGTGGGCGAGGTCACTGTTGGAGCGAGGTCCCCGTGGCCGGCTGTTGTCGCGGGGATGTTTGTAGCGGGGTCCGCGAGGACTGTTGTAGCGGGGTCCCCGGGACCGGGTCAGTCGGTAGGTGGCCTGAGAGAGATGCGGTGTGGCTCCGCTCGCCCGCCAGACCCGTACTCCCGGTGACGTATTCACGGGCGAGGCGGATCTGATCGCGCGCGGGGGCGATCATGCCGAGCTGCCGCGCCCGCGACTCGACGCGGGCGGGCGAGCGGAGCGTGGCCACCTCGATCTCCAGCTGGCGGACGTTGCCCTCCGCCCGCGCGCGCTGGGCGCGGAGCTCGTCCAGCCGGTAGGCCACGTGCACCTGCTGCACGCGCATGCCGACGACCGCGAGGGCACCGCCGACGAGGAGCGTCGAGCACGCGAGAGCGGCGACGAGGATTCGCCGCGCGCGAGGATCGTGTTCACGATGGAGCCATTGTTCGTTCGTCACGGGAGCCGCTCCAGCACGCGCAGCCTGGCGCTCCTGGCGCGGGGGTTGGCCCGCACCTCGTCGTCCCCGGGCCCGAGGGGCGACGGCTCGAGCTCGGCGAAGCCCGCCGGCGCAAGAGCTCGGAACGTCCGCTTCACGATGCGATCTTCGCCCGAGTGGAAGGAGATCACGCCCAGCCGGCCGCCGACCGGCAGCAGCGCGGGCGCCTCGGCCAGCGCCTGGCGGAGCGCTCCGGGTTCGTCGTTGACGGCCATCCGCAACGCCTGGAAGGTGCGCGTCGCGACGTGGATGCGTCTGGGCCAGGCCGCGCGCGGCACCCCGCTCCGCACGGCGGCGACGAGGTCGCCGGTCGTCGCGAGGGGGCGGCGGCGGACGATGGCGCGCGCGATGCGCCGCGCGTGCGGGTCCTCGCCGTACTCGGCGATGATCCGCGCGAGCTCGGCCTCCGGCAGCCGGTTCACGAGGGCCTCGGCCGTCTCACCGGTCGAGGGATCGAGGCGCATGTCGAGGGGCTCGTCGGCCTGGAACGAGAAGCCCCGTCCCGAGGTCTCGAGCTGGTACGACGACATGCCGAGGTCCAGGAGGATCGAGCGCGCCGCGGCGACGCCGTTCGCCTCGGCCGCGGCCCCGAGGTCGCGGAAGCTCGCGCGCGCCAGGCGGACGCGGCCGCCGAACGGGCGGAGCCGGACGCCCGCGCGCGCGAGTGCCTCGGGGTCCACGTCCAGGCCGAGGAGGCGCACCGACGCGTCGCTCGCGCTCAAGAGCGCCTCGGCGTGACCGCCCAGCCCGACCGTGCCATCGATC
>JBBTPF010000332.1:0-2036 GCA_038066295.1 Candidatus Methylomirabilota bacterium
CCATGAACGCCGCGCCCGCCTCATGCCGCGCGAGCACGTGCTCGATCGCGGACTGCCGCAGCAGCGCGTCGTAGATCGTGAGGTTGTGCACGCCCGGAATGCCGAAGACGTGGCGCACCCCTTCCGCCCTGAGGGCTTCCACCACCCATTCGCCGCCGGTCTGGATCGCCATCGGGCCCTCGCGGTCAGAGCATCGGCTTGAAGCTTCGGTCGATCGCCACGTCCACGAGCGACGGCCCCGCATGGGCCAGGCACGCGGCCAGCACGTCGCGCAGCTCGCCGGGCTTCTCGACCCGCTCGGCCCGCACGCCCAGCGCCTTCGCGAGCCCCGAGTAGTCGATCTCTGGATCCACCAGGTCCATGCCGGGGTAGAGCCCGCGCTTGGCCGACGGGAGATCGAGGCTCAGCATTCCCGACTTCAAGATCGCGTAGGAGGTGTTGTTCGGAACGACGTAGGTGATCGGCAGCCGGTAGCGCGCCGCGGTCCAGAGGGCCTGGGGCGCGTACATGACGGAGCCGTCGCCGATCGTCGCCACCACCTTGCGGCCGGGGCACGCGAGCTGCACGCCGAGCGCCGCCCCCATCCCCCAGCCGAGCGTGCCGGTCTTCGAGCCGAAGAACGATCCCGGCGTCGCGAGCGGCATGTACCGGAGGACGAACGGGAGCGATGTCGCGGACTCGTCCACGACGACGGCATCCGCCGGCAGGAGCGAGGCCAGCGTCTGCATGAGATGCGCCTGGCCGATCGGCGTGCGCTGGCCCTCCGCCTCGGCGGCCGCCCGGAGGCGCGCCATCAGCTCGGCGCGCGACTTCCCGATCCTCTCCAGGCGGGCCGCGGCCGCCTTCCGGTCGCCGTCCGTCATCCGCGACTCGAGCGCGCGCGTGAGCTCGGCGAGGGTCGCCCGCGGGTCGGCGACGATGCCGAGCGCCACCGGATAGCTCCGCCCGATCTCCCAGGGGTCGTCGTCCACCTGCACGATCCTGAGACCGCGCGGGAACGGCGCACCCTCGGTGTGGAGGAACCAGGTGAAGACGCTCGCCCCCACGATCAGGAGGGCGTCGCACTCTTCGAGCGCCCTCCTCACACCGCTCGGCGCCGGGAACAGTCCGCCGCGCCACAGCGGGTGGTTCCCCGGGAAGTTCACCCGGCGGTAGAGGGGCTCGCCGTGGACCCGGGCGCCGAGGCGCTCGGCCAGGAGCGTGAGCTCGGCGACCGCGCCCGAGCGGGCCACGCCGTCGCCTGCGATGATGAGGGGCGAGCGCGCGCCGGCGAGCAACGCCGCGGCCCGCTCGACGGCGTCCGCCTCCGGCCGCGCGCGCGTCGCGACCTCGGGCGGCCCCTCGCCCGCATCCTCGACGACGGCGCCCATCAGGTCCATCGGGAGCGAGAGGAAGACCGGACCCGTCGGCGGCGTGAGCGCGACCTTGAGCGCGCGCCGCAGCGCCACCGGCGCCTCCACCGGGCGGCGGATCTCGTAAGCCCACTTCGTGAACTGCTCGGCCATGCGGACCAGATCCGCGGCGAGGACCGGCTGGTCCATCAAAAAGCGCGAGTCCTGCTGGCCCGCGGTGACGAGGAGCGGCGTCTTCGCCCGCGCGGCGTTGTGGAGGATCGACAGGCCGTTGGCGAGCCCGGGCGCCACGTGGACGTTCACCACGCCGAGCCGCCCGGCGGCCTGGGCGTAGCCGTCGGCGGCGGCGACCGCGGTCGCCTCCTGGAGGCCGAGCACGTACTCGAGGTCCGAGTCGGCGAGGGCGTCGAGGAACGGAAGCTCCGTCGTGCCGGGGTTGCCAAAGAGGTAGCGCACGCCCGCGGACGTCAAGATCTCCAGCAGCACGGCACCGACGTTCATGCGGTCGAGGATACTACGGGGCGGGGCCCCCGGGAGCCCGGAGCCGGCGGGCGCGTGCGAGAGGGGTCACGGGACCACGCGGTATGCGTTCGCTGCCCCGTTGCGGCTGGGCTCCATCCGGGCGCGCTCGGGCCGCTCCCCCGTGGGGGGGCGCGCGTCCGGTCGCCCCCGCACGCACGCGCC
>JBBTPF010000332.1:2046-2311 GCA_038066295.1 Candidatus Methylomirabilota bacterium
GCCCCGCCGCGCGGCGGTGAACAGGATTCCGCAGACGCGACACTGGTCTGGATCGTTCACGAACCACCACACGCGAGCCGGACGGGGGCACGCGGTGCGCGGCCTTGGGAGGGGTCGACGAAACCCGTTCCCGCCGCGCGAACCTCGGACGCCGCGCGCAAGATGGAGCCCAGCCGCCACCGGGCCGCGTGGTCGAGCGACCCCTCCCGAGGCCGCGCACCGCGTGCCCCCGTCCCGCTTTCTAGCTGCCTCCCGTGCGCGTCTT
>JBBTPF010000333.1:0-3974 GCA_038066295.1 Candidatus Methylomirabilota bacterium
CCGAGACGTTCACCTCGCTCAGCACGGACGCGCTCCGGCGGAACAGCGCCGAGTTCGTCGCGCTGGCGCGGGAGCGGATCGAGAGCCAGCTCGAGCAGCGCCAGCAGGCGATCGACGCGTTGATCGCGCCGCTGCGCGACGCGCTGGCGCGCTACGAGCAGCAGATCGAGGCGATCGAGGCGAGCCGCCAGCAGGCGTACGGCGGCCTGCGCCAGCAGCTCGAGACCCTGTCGCTCAGCAGCGCCGAGCTGCAGCGGGAGACCGGAAACCTCGTCACCGCGCTGCGCGCTCCGCACATCCGCGGGCGCTGGGGAGAGCTGACGCTGCACCGGGTGGTCGAGCTGGCCGGCATGGTGCCGAACTGCGATTTCGTCGAGCAGGTGACGGTCGAAGGCGAGGCGGGCCGGCTGCGGCCCGACATGATCGTGCGCCTGCCCGCGCGCCGCGAGATCGTCGTGGACGCGAAGGTCCCCCTCGCGGCGTATCTCGACGCGATCTCCGCGCCCACGCCGGAGGCACGGGCGGGGGGGTTCGCCCGGCACGCGTCTCAGGTCCGCCAGCACATGACGGCGCTCGCCGGGAAGGCCTACTGGGAGGAGTTCGGAAAGGCGGCGGAGCTGGTCGTCATGTTCATTCCCGGCGAGGCGTTCGTGTCGGCCGCGGTCGAGGCCGACCCCACGCTGATCGAGGACGGGATGGCCAAGCGCGTGGTGGTCGCAACGCCGACGACGCTGATCGCGCTGCTGCGGGCGATCGCCTATGGCTGGCGCCAGGAGGAGCTGGCCGCGAACGCGGCGCAGATCAGCGACCTCGGCAAGATGCTCTACGATCGGCTCCAGACGGTGGGTGAGCACTTCAACGACGTCGGGCGAGGTCTGCTGCGCGCGACGTCGGCCTTCAACAAGGCCGTCGGGTCGCTGGAGTCGCGCGTGCTGCCCGCGGCGCGGAAGTTCAAGGACCTCAGGGCCGCGACCGGCGACGACCTCCTGCGGCTCGAGACCGTGGACGAGCAGCCGCGGGAGCTGAGCGCGCCGGAGTTCCCGCAGCAGCTCACCACGGCGGAGCCCCCGGCGAGCGAGGCCCCGTGACCCTCACGGCGATCGACTGGGCGGTCATCGCGCTCTACTTCGTCCTCTCGATCGCCATCGCGCTCTGCTACTCGCGGCGCGCCGGACGCTCGGCGGACGAGTACTTCCTCTCGGGACGCGCGGTGCCGTGGTGGCTCGCCGGCACCTCGATGGTCGCGACGACCTTCGCCGCCGACACGCCGCTCGCCGTCACCGGCCTCACCGTGAAGTACGGGATCGCGGGCAACTGGCTCTGGTGGTCGTTCGCGATGAGCGGGATCCTCACCGTCGTCTTCTACGCGCGACTCTGGCGCCGCGCCGGCGTGATGACCGACGCCGAGTTCGCCGAGATCCGGTACTCGGGACCGCCCGCCGCCTTCCTCCGGGGCTTCCGGGCGTGCTACCTGGCGCTCGCGATCAACTCGATCATCATCGGCTGGGTCACGGCGGCGATGGCGAAGATCGTGGGCATGACCCTCGGCGTCGGGAAGTGGCAGGCGACCGTCGGCCTCTTCGTGCTGACCGCGCTCTACTCGACGCTCGCCGGGCTCTGGGGCGTGCTGGTGACGGACTTCTTCCAGTTCGTCCTCGCGATGACCGGCTGCATCGCGCTCGCGTACTTCGCGCTCGGCGCGGTCGGCGGGATGTCCGGGCTTCTGGCTGCGCTCCACGCGCGCTTCCCCGACGACGCGCCGCTGCGGGTGATCCCGTCGCTCGACTCGGCATGGATGCCGGCGCTGACCTTCTTCGTCTACCTGGCCGTCAACTGGTGGGCCTCGTGGTATCCGGGCGCCGAGCCCGGCGGCGGGGGCTACGTCGCCCAGCGGATCTTCTCCACGAAGAACGAGCGTCACGCGCTGCTCGCCGCGCTCTGGTTCAACGTCGCCCACTACGTGCTCCGGCCGTGGCCCTGGATCGTCGTCGCGCTCGCCTCGATGGTGCTCTACCCCGGGCTCGCCGACCCCGAGTCGGGCTACGTGAAGGTCATGGTGGACCACCTGCCGCCGTTCTGGCGCGGCTTCCTCCTGGCCGCGTTCTTCGCCGCGTACATGTCCACGATCTCGACCCAGCTCAACTGGGGGGCGTCCTATCTCGTCAACGACGTCTACCGCCGCTTCTGGGCGCCGGGCCGGAGCGAGGCCCACTACGCCGGCGCCGGGCGCGTCGCGACCCTCCTCATGATGGTCGTTTCCGGAATCGTCACGCTCTACATCGGCACGGTGGAGGGCGCGTGGAAGTTCCTCCTCGCGATCGGCGCCGGCACCGGGCTCGTCTATCTCCTCCGCTGGTACTGGTGGCGGGTGAACGCGTGGTCCGAGGTGAGCGCGATGGCGGCGGCGCTCGTCTTCTCGCTCTGGGCCCAGCTCGGGTTCGGGCTCTCCGCCGACGACCCGCGCGGCTTCGCGCGCCTGCTCCTCTGGACGACGCTCGCGACGACGGTCGTCTGGATCGCGGTGACGTACCTGACGCGCGCCGAGCCCCCCGACAGACTGCGCGCGTTCTACCAGCGCGTGAGGCCGGGCGGGCCGGGCTGGACGGCGGTGGAGCCCGAGGCCGGCCGCGACGCCACGCTGGGCGCGGGGCTCGTCCAGTGGGCGCTCGGCTGCCTCGTCGTCTATCTCGGGCTCTTCGGGATCGGGGGCCTCGTCCTCGGACGGCCGCTGCAGGGCGCCGTCGCGGTCGTGGCGGCCGCCCTCCTGACGTGGTATCTGGTCACCGCGACGGTCGCCGCGACGCGCCCGGCGGCCGGCAGCGAAACGGGCATGGTATAGTTGGCCCGATGACATCCATCCCCATCCAGGTCTACGGCATCAATCTTCTCGTGCGGCTCATGGCCGAGGGTCCGGCGGACGTCCGGGTGCACTGCCCGAAGGGCTCGCCGATCCGCTACGGCGAGGTGACCGCGCGGGGCGACGGTTTCGACGAGGGCGCCAACGCCTTCCGCGAGATGCCGGATCTCAAGACCGTCGTCGCGTTCGAGGAGTCCGCCGAAGAGGTGGAGGGCCACTACTTCTACATCGCGGGCGAGGAGTACCGCGTCATCCGGCTCGACTCGGTCATCCTGTCCTTCCCGCACGAGTAGCTTCTCCGTGGCCCGGAGCGGAGCGCTCAAGGCTGCGCTCGCCGCCGTCGATCCCTCGGAGCTCGTCGAGCTCACGCGCGATCTCGTCCGTATTCCCAGCGTCGTGAGGCCCGGCGATGCGCACGGCAACGAGGGCGCCGTCGCCCGTCACGTCGAGCGCTGGCTCGCGAAGGAAGGCTTCGAGCTCGAAGTTCACGAGGCGGCGCCCGGGCGGCCCAACGTCGTCGCGTGGCTCGGCGAGAAGGGGAGCGGCCGGAGCCTCCTGCTGGAAGGGCACACCGACGTCGTCACCGAAGGGGATCCGCGCGAGTGGACGCACCCGCCGTTCGCCGCCGAGCTGGTGGACGGCAAGATCTACGGGCGTGGCGCCGCCGACATGAAGAGCGGGCTCGCCGCCGCGATGGTGGCCGCCGCGGCGATCAAGCGGCGCGGGGTCCGTTTCACGGGCCGACTCGTCGTGGGTGCGCTCGTGGACGAGGAAGGCGACATGCTCGGCGTCAGGCACTTCTGCACGACGCCGATCGGCCGCGCGCTCGACGGCGCGATCATCTGCGAGCCCGAGCAGAACGAGCTGTGCCTCGAGCAGCGCGGCGTCGTGTGGGCGCGCGTGTCGATCCACGGCCACATGGCCCACGGGGCCATGCCCGAGGCGGGGATCAACCCCATCACGGCGCTCGGGGCGCTCCTCGACGAGGTGCCGGCGCTCGAGCGGCGCCTCCGCCGCCTCTGCCGGCGGAGCCCGCATCTCAGGCCCCCGACGGTGACGCCGCCGGTCGCGCGCGCTCCGGTGCAGGGGGTGGAGCAGTCGAACGTGATCCCGTCGT
>JBBTPF010000334.1:0-3029 GCA_038066295.1 Candidatus Methylomirabilota bacterium
GCCCTGCACGTTCAGCAAAAAGTCGGGACGCGCCGCGAACATCGCGGTGTCGACATTGCCCCCGGTGAGCGCCACGCCGACCGGCGCTCTGCAGCCCCGCGCCACGGACCGGTTCGAGGAGCTGCCGGTCGGGCTCGTCTTCCGTTCCGTCGGCTATCGCGGCGTGCCGCTGCCGGGCGTGCCCTTCAACGACGGCCGGGGCGTCATCCTGAACGAGAAGGGGCGTGTGCTCGATCCCGAGACCAGGCAGCCCCTCATCGGCGAGTACACGGCCGGCTGGATCAAGCGCGGGCCGTCGGGGGTGATCGGCACCAACAAGCCGGACGCCGCCGAGACGGTGCAGTGCATGCTCGAGGACCTGACGCAGGGCGCGGCGCTCCAGCCCGCCGGCCCGACGCCGGCCGCCGCCGAGGCGCTGGTCCGACGGCGCCAGCCCGACTACCTCTCTTACCCCGACTGGATCCGCCTGAACGAGCTCGAGGTCGCCCGGGGCCGGACCCTGGGACGGCCGCGGCTCAAGTTCACCCGCGTGCAGGAGATGCTGGCGGCGCTCGGGCGCTGAGCCGGGTTTCCGGAACCGCTCCCGCGCGCAGGGTGCCGCCGGGCGCCGGAAATCTGCTAGACTATCGTAGGTTTCTGGAGCACCGGGGAGGCCAGTGGCCCAGCAAGAATCCGTCCTGGTCCTGCAAGAGCGGCTCGCGTACGAGCAGCGGCTCATCCAGCTCGTCGATCGCATCCACGCGGCCAAGAGCCTCGACTCCATCTTCATCGAGCTCCAGGGCGAGATCCTCGGCCTCCTCGACGCCGACCGGATGACCCTCTACGCGGTCGACGGGGACAAGCGCGAGCTCTTCTCGAAGTTCCTCGCGATCGACACCGTGAAGGAGATCCGGCTGCCGGTCAGCGAGAAGAGCATCGCGGGCTTCGTCGCCGCGTCCGCCAAGATCGTCAACATCGCCGACGCCTACGACAAGGTGGAGCTGGCGAAGATCTCGCCGGCCCTCGCGTTCGACAGCTCCTGGGACAAGAAGACCGGGTTCCGGACCCAGCAGATCCTCGCGATGCCGATCCTCCACGAGGGCCGGACGCTCGGCATCATCCAGCTCCTCAACAAGCGGAAGGGCCCCAGGTTCACGAAGGAGGACGAGGCCGGTGTCGCGCGGATCGCGAAGACGCTCGGCATCGCCTTCCACAACCAGAACCAGCTTCTCCTCAGCCAGAGCCGGCCCAAGACGAAGTTCGACTACCTGCTCGCCCAGCACCGGATCACGCAGGACGAGCTGAATTCCGCGATCGCCGAGTCGCGCCGCCGGCAGACGGACGTCGAGTCGATCCTGATCGAGCAGTACAAGGTCCCGAAGGGCGATCTCGGCGTCTCGCTGAGCCAATTCTACCGGTGCCCGTTCATCGAGTACGACGAGCGCATCATCCCGCCGCCCGATCTCATGAAGGACCTGAAGCTCGAGTACCTGAAGCGCAACTTCTGGCTGCCGCTCCGGCGCGAGGACGACGGCGTCGTGGTGCTCATCGACAACCCCCAGGACCTCGCCCGGGTGGACAGCGTCAGCCAGGCCCTGAAGAACCGCAAGGTCAAGTGGGCGGTGGGTCTCAAGAAGGACATCGCCCTCTACCTCGCCGCCGCCAGCGGCGAGCTGTCGGCGAAGGACTCGATCGGCAACATCCTCGGCGATCTCTCGGCCGAGACCGCGCCGGAAGCCGGCGAGATGACCGCCGGCGAGCTGGACGAGAACGACAGCGCCGTCATCCGCCTCGCGAACCAGATCATCATGGACGCCTACAAGGCGCGCGCCTCGGACATCCACGTCGAGCCCTACGGCGTGCAGAAGGACACGGTGATCCGGTACCGCGTCGACGGCAGCTGCTCCGAGTATCAAAAGATCCCGGGCGTCTACCGGCGCGCGATCGTGGCGAGGCTCAAGATCATGGCCCAGCTCGACATCGCCGAGCGGCGGAAGCCCCAGGACGGCAAGATCAAGTTCCGGCTGGCGGATGGCCGCGAGATCGAGCTGCGCGTCGCTACGATCCCGACCGCGAACCAGAACGAGGACGTGGTCATGCGGATCCTCTCCGCCAGCGAGCCGCTGCCCATCGACAAGCTCGGGATGACGGAGCGCAACCTGCAGGAGATGAAGCGGATTGCCGAGAAGCCCTACGGCCTGATCCTCTGCGTGGGGCCGACCGGATCGGGCAAGACGACGACGCTGCACTCGATCCTCGGCTACATCAACAAGCCCGAGCGGAAGATCTGGACCGCCGAGGATCCGGTCGAGATCACGCAGTACGGCCTGCGGCAGGTGCAGGTGATGCCGAAGATCGGCTTCACCTTCGCCCAGGCCATGCGCGCCTTCCTGCGCGCCGACCCGGACGTGATCATGGTCGGCGAGATGCGCGACGAGGAGACGGCGTCCACCGGCATCGAGGCGTCGCTCACCGGCCACCTCGTCTTCAGCACCCTCCACACGAACAGCTCGGTGGAGACGGTCGTCCGCCTGCTCGACATGGGCCTGGACCCGTTCAACTTCGCCGACGCGCTCCTGGGCGTCCTCGCCCAGCGGCTCGTCAAGCGGATCTGCCCCGAGTGCAAGGCGGAGTTCCACCCGGAGCGCGCGGACTACGACGAGCTCGCCGAGGCGTACGGCAAGGACGCATTCGAGCAGCTCGGCCACAAGTACGACGAGTCGTTCGTGCTCTACAAGGGCAAGGGCTGCGCGAACTGCGGCAAGAGCGGCTACCGGGGCCGCGCCGCCATCCACGAGCTGCTGATCGCCACCGACGAGATGAAGCGGCTCATCCAGACCAAGGCGCGCGTGGCCGAGATGGTCGCGCTGGCGAAGTCCGGGGGCATGACGACGCTCGTCCAGGACGGCGTGCTCAAGTCGCTCTCCGGGCTCACCGACTTCCGGCAGGTCAAAGCCGTCGCGATCAAGTAGGTCGGTCCGGGCTCGGGGCGGGCCCCTCTGAGACCACGCTAGCTTTTACCCGCAGCGAACGTTCCGTGCACGTCACGA
>JBBTPF010000335.1:0-2115 GCA_038066295.1 Candidatus Methylomirabilota bacterium
GCCGGATCCACCACGTCGCGTACGTCGAGAACTTGAAGCCGCGGCGGTACTGGAATCGGTCCACCGCCTTCATGAGCCCGAGGTTCCCGGCCTGGATCAGGTCGAGGAGCGGCCGGTTCGGGCCGAGGTAGCGCTTGGCGACCGACACCACGAGCCGCAGGTTTGCTTCGAGGAGTTCCCGCTTCGCCGCGTGCACCTGACGGTGGTACCGGTCGATCTCTGCGAGGGCTTTCCCGTACCCTGCGCGGTCGCGGACGCTCGCGACGACGGCCTCGACGAGGGCGGGCTGGAGCGGCAGGCGCGCGACGGTCCTCCGAATCGCCTCGCGGCGGACCGCGCCGCGCGGCCGTCCCCCGTTCGCTCGCGTGAGCTGGCGGATCCGTCCGAGCGCCGCGAGCGCGCGCCGCACCTCCCGCGGCGTGGGCTCGTCGGCCTCGTGGGGGACGACCACGGCGTCGGCCGGAGTCTCCCCCCGGCGGAGCGCCTCGCCGGCCTCGAGGAGCGCCTGGACCGCCATCGGGATCCCCGCCAGCGCGCGGCGGACGGCGGCCTGGCCGTCCTCGATCCGGCGCCCGATCCCCATCTCCTGGTCGGCGGTCAGGAGGCGGACCTTACCGATCTCGCCGAGGTACCAGCGGACGCCGTCCTCTCGCGCGCGCGCGCGGGCGGCCCCGTTCGTCACTTCCGGTTCGGGATCGGCCAGCAAGAGAGATTCCACGACCGCTGGTTTTGAGCAAGAGCCGGGCCGGAGCGCTAACTGCGCGGCAATACGAACGATCGCCTGCCGCTCGGCAGCCGACGGATAGGGAACTCCCGCCCCACATGGGGCATCGGTTCACCGGCGGAATCGACCCTCCCGGCCGGACGTCAACGAAAGCAAGGACTTGCTGGAGCGCACCGCTGGCACCTTCGTTGCTCCCGAAATTTGGGCGCGCTCGCCAGGGAGCCCGATTCAGACATGACACACGTGCTCCTGCTCACGGGAAGCCCGGGCGTCGGCAAGACCACGGTGATCCGCAAGGTCGCCGCCGGCCTCGCCGGGCGGCGGCTCGGCGGCTGCTACACCGAGGAGATCCGCGTGGCGGGAGAGTGCCGCGGCTTCAGTCTGACGTCGTTCGACGGACGGCAGGGAGTGATGGCGCACGTCGATTTCCGTGGGCGGGACCGCGTGGGACGGTACGGCGTGGATGTGGCGGTCATCGATGAGCTGGCCGCGTCAACGCTCGCGCTGAGCCGGGACGCGAGCGTCTATCTCGTGGACGAGATCGGCATCGGGGTGGTGACGCGGGAGTCGCTCTTCACGCTCCGCCAGACCGTCCGCTCGACCGTGGGCGAGTTCGTCCGAGACTGTCGGGCGGCGGCCGCCTAAACCTAAAAGGCGGGTGGGTGAGGAGGGGATGACGTATGGCCGCCGTTGACGACACTCTGCTCGCGCCGCCGTCGGCGCCCGAGGCGCTGCTCTGGGAGCGGGAGGCGGACGGGAGCGTCGTCTGCCACCTGTGCGCCCACCGCTGCCGGATCCGCCCGGGCCTGCGGGGGATCTGCGGCGTCAGGCAGAACGCGGACGGCACCCTCGTGACGCTGGTCGCCGACCGGATCGTCGCCGCCGAGGCGGACCCGATCGAGAAGAAGCCGTTCTTCCACTTCCTCCCGGGGAGCCTGGCCTACTCGATCGCGACCGTCGGTTGCTCCTTCCACTGCCGCTTCTGCCAGAACTGGGCGATCGCCCAGTGGCCGCGCGAGCGATCCGGGCCCATACCGGGCGAGCTGACCTCTCCGCGCGCCATCGTCGCGGCTGCCCGCGCCGCGCGCTGCGCCGCGATCGCCTACACCTACACCGAGCCCACGATCTTCTTCGAGCTGGCGCTCGAGACCGGCTGGCTCGCCGTCGAGGCCGGGCTCCGGAACGTCTTCGTGACCAACGGCTACATGACCGCCGAAGCCCTCGCCCTCATCGCGCCGGTGCTCCACGGCGCCAACGTGGACCTCAAGAGCTTCTCGGACCGGTACTACCGGAAGGTGTGCAGCGCCACGCTCGCGCCGGTGCTCGAGACGATCCAGCGAATGCGCGAGCGGTCCATCTGGGTGGAGGTGACCACGCTCCTCATCCCCGGA
>JBBTPF010000336.1:0-9660 GCA_038066295.1 Candidatus Methylomirabilota bacterium
CCGAGAGCCGGCCGTACGCGCGCGGCGTCGCGCGCCTCGCCGTGGATTCGCCGTGGGCGCGCCGGCTCGCGGCCGCGGGCCGCGGCGCCGACGTGGCCGCGTGCCTCCGCCTCGACACGACCGCGCTCGTCCCGGTGTACCTGCCGGGCGTTGACAAGATCGTCGCGGGGCGCGGATAATGGCGCGGTCCAATCGTCCCGAGGGAGTCCCGGCGTGAATCTACCGATCGGCCTCACGGTCACCCGCATGGTCGCGGTGCCCCTGCTCATCGTCTTCCTGATCTCTTCCTCGCGGGTCGACGCGCTGATCGGGGCCGGAATCTTCATCCTCGCCGCCGTCACCGACTGGGCGGACGGCGTGCTCGCCCGGCGGCGGAACCAGGTCACGACGCTCGGGACGCTCCTCGATCCGATCGCGGACAAGCTCCTGGTTGCGGCGGCGCTCGTCTCGCTGCTGGCGATCGACAAGATCGAGGCGTGGATCGTCGTCGTGATCGTCGGGCGCGAGCTGGCGGTGACGGGGCTGCGCGCCGTCGCCGCGTCCGTGGGCGTCATCGTGCCCGCCTCGCGGCTGGCCAAGTGGAAGACGGTGAGCCAGTACGTGGCGATTACGATGCTCATCGTCGAGAAGGGCTTCGATCCGACCGGCTTCCACATCGCCGCAGCCGTCGTCCTGTGGGTGGCGCTCGGGCTCACGGTGATCTCGGCGGTGGACTACTTCTACCGCTTCTTCCGGAAGGCCGACTACCGAGCGATCGTCCCGGGCGAAGAACGCTGGTCGTGAGCGGCGGCGCCGCCGTCGTCGTCGCGTACGCGATCGGAGCGGTGCCGATCGGCTTCCTCGTCGCCCGCGCCTTCGGCGTCGGTGACATCCGCCGGCAGGGCAGCGGCAACATCGGCGCGACCAACGTGCTGCGCGCGGCCGGCTGGGTCCCGGGCCTCCTCACGCTCGGCGGCGACATCGTCAAGGGCTACGGCGCCGTGTGGCTCGGCCGGTACCTCGCGGGCGGCGAGCCGGTGACGACGGCCGCGTGCGCGGTCGCCGCGGTCATCGGGAACTGCTGGTCGGTGTTCCTCGGCCTCCGCGGCGGCAAGGGCGTCGCCACCGGCCTCGGCGCGCTCCTCGGGCTCCTCCCGTGGGCGGTGCTCCCCGCGCTCCCCGTCTGGCTCGCGATCGCGCTCACGACGCGCTACGTGTCGCTCGGCTCCATCCTCGCCGCGGCGTGTGTCCCGCTCGGCGCGCTGCTGCTTGGGTATCCGGGCCCGGCCGTGTTCGCATCGCTCGCGGTCGCGGCGCTCGTCATCGCGCGCCACCATGCGAACATCAGGCGCCTGCTCTCGGGCACCGAGCGGCGTTTGGGCGAAAAGCGGAGCACCGCATGAAGTGGGCCGGGCGATGGCGCCGCCCGCGTCTCGCCGCTCGTGCGTGCGGCGGCGCGGCCGCCGTTCGGCTCGCGCTGCCGTGATCGCTATCGTGGGCGGCGGCAGCTGGGGGACGGCGCTCGCGATCCACCTGGCTCGCCACGCGGGGCCGGTGCGACTCTGGGCGCGCGAGCCCGAGGTGGTCGAGGGCATCCGCGCGCGGCGCCGGAGCCCCTGGTACCTCACCGACGTGGACGTTCCGGCCGGCGTCGAGGCGACCGGCGACGTCGCGGAGGCCGTGCGGGGGACGTCGCTCATCGTCATGGCGGTGCCGTCCGAGTTCTTCGCCGCGACGCTGAGGGCCGTCGGGCCGCTGCCCGAGGGCGTCCCGATCCTCTCCGCGACGAAGGGCTTCGATCCGGCGCGACATCTGCGCATGAGCGAGGTCGTCGCCGAGCAGCTCCCCGGGGTCCGGGTGGCCGCGCTCTCGGGCCCGACGTTCGCGCGCGAGGTCGCGCTCGGCCAGCCGACGGCCGCGGTCATCGCCTCGCGCGACGACGCGCTCGCGGGGTCGCTCCAGCGGCAGCTCGGCGCGCGCGCGTTCAGGCTCTACACGAACCGGGACATCGTCGGTGTGGAGACGGGCGGGGCGCTGAAGAACGTCATGGCGATCGCGACCGGCCTCGCGGACGGGCTCGGCCTGGGTGAGAACGCGCGGGCGGCGCTCATCACCCGCGGGCTCGCCGAGATGACGCGCCTCGCGGTCGGGCTCGGCGCGGCGGCGGCCACCCTCGCGGGGCTCTCGGGGCTCGGCGACCTCGTCCTCACGTGTACCGGCAGCCTTTCGCGCAATCGCCAGCTCGGCATCGCGCTGGCACGCGGCGGGACCGTGGCGGCCGTCGAGCGCGAGACGCACATGGTCGCCGAGGGCGCGCGGACGGTCACCTCCGCGCTCGTGCTGGCGCGCCGCCACTCGGTGACGATGCCCATCTGCCAGGAGGTCGGCGCGGTCCTCTTCGAGGGCAAGCCGCCGGCGGAGGCGCTCGGATCGCTGCTGGAGCGGTCGCCCGGGCGCGAGGACCGGTAACGGCCGTGCCCGAGCTGAGGAAGGATCCGATCGTCGGCCGCTGGGTCATCATTTCCACGGAGCGGAGACAGCGTCCCACCGACTTCGCCTCCGAGCCCGTGCGGCCCGTGGGCGGCGACTGCGTCTTCTGCACGGGCAACGAGAGCAAGACGCCGCCCGAGATCCTCGCGGGCGGGCGGTCCGGGAGCGCCGCGAACGGCCCGGGCTGGTCGTACCGGGTCGTGCCCAACAGGTACCCCGCGCTCCGCATCGAGGGCGACCTCGAGCCGGCCGGCGAGGGCCTCTTCGACCGGATGAACGGCGTCGGCGCCCACGAGGTCGTGATCGAGACGCCCGACCACGCCGCCTCGCTCGCGACGCTCCCGCCGGACGCCGTGGCCGACGTGCTGCTCGCGTTCCGTGAACGCGTCCTCGACCTCAAGAAGGATCCGCGGTTCGAGTACGTCCTCGTGTTCAAGAACCACGGCGAGGCGGCCGGCGCCTCCCTCGAGCACCCCCACTCGCAGCTCATCGCCACGCCCATCATTCCCATCATGGTGGCGGAGGAGCTCGGAGGCGCCGCCCAGTACTACAGGATGAAGGAGCGCTGCGTGTGGTGCGACATCGTGCGGCAGGAGCGGCGTGAGGGGCGCCGCCGGGTGCTCGAAGCGCACGGGTTCGTGGCGCTCATGCCGTTCGCGCCGCGCTTCCCGTTCGAGACGTGGATCCTGCCGACGCGCCACCGGGCCGCGTACGAGGACTCGGGCGCGGACGAGCTCCGCGGGCTCGCCGAGGTCCTCGGGGAGCTGCTCCGCCGCCTGAACGGGCTCCTGCACGACCCGCCGTTCAACTTCATGCTCCACACGGCGCCGCTGCGCGATGGCCAGCCCGAGTCGTTCCACTGGCACCTCGAGATCATCCCCAAGCTCACGAAGATCGCGGGGTTCGAGTGGGGGAGCGGTTTTTTCATCAACCCGGTGCCCCCGGAGGACGCCGCCGAGGCCCTTCGGGGCTGACGGAGGCCGAAATCGTGGTACCATCATGCGCTGTGGCGCGGGAATAGCTCAGTGGTAGAGCACGACCTTGCCAAGGTCGGGGTCGCGGGTTCGAATCCCGTTTCCCGCTCCACTACTTACTCGATCTCTCCGTTCGCGTGCGGGGCGGCGTAGCCAAGTGGCCAAGGCGGAGGTCTGCAAAACCTCTATTCAGCGGTTCGAATCCGCTCGCCGCCTCCATTCCATCAACCCCTGACGGATATCGCGCTGAGAGAACGGCATGGCTGAAGAGATCAAGCGGGTGGGGCCGCCGAAGGCGACCGATCTGAAGGGCGAGGAGTTCACCTGGACGGTCCCGCTCAGTCAGCCGCCGTCGCGCGACTGGTCCAGGCTCTTTTCGGAGCCGGCGGAGACCAGCGTGCTCTGCCATCCGAAAAGGCTCGGCATGATGCACCAGGCCCTCGTCTTCAAGTGCGAGGAAGCCCATCTCCCCGTCTGGATCCAGCACGTCGACAAGTGGATCGCCGGGGCGAACCGGGCGCTCGTCGAGGCGGAGGATGCCGAGAAGCGGCGGAAGGCCGAGCAGCTCAAGCAGGAGGAAGAGAAGAAGCGCAGGATCGACGCGGTCAACGAGAAGTACGAGAAGCTCTAGGGCTGCTCGGAGGCTGGCGGCGCGCGTCGATTCAATCGGGGGCGTGGCGGAACGGCAAACGCCGAGGACTTAAAATCCTCCGTCCGCGAGGACTTGCAGGTTCGAATCCTGCCGCCCCTACCATCCCCGCGGCCGCGACCGCCGGCCGGCCTCCTCCACCAGCACCTTGCGTCCTCACGCGGCGCCATCCGACGCGGTCGACCAGAGCGATTCGGCCAATGGCGCGGTTTCGAGGCCGACTCGCCGCTCGCCGACGTGCCGGACGTCGGCGGCGACGGTGAGCTGACCGACGTCCTCGGCGAGGATCTCGACCCGGCACGACCGGCCGAGCTTCACCGACGCCGTAGGGGCGACGGCCACGCAGATGCCGTGCGGGCCCGCGTCCTCGGCGCGCCCGATGAGCGACTCTTCGTCGATCCACAGACGGACGGGCCACGCCACAGGGACTCGAGGGTGGCGCCGGCGCTCGTCCGCGATCACCGAGGCCATCGGTCAGGACAGGGTGACGAACGCGTGGGACTTCGACCGGAGGTCTGCGTCCACCTGGGGCCGTGACCGCCGATCCGCTCGCCGCCGGTCCGGTGTCGTCGCCCCGTCGCTCCGCCGCCGGTCGCCCCGTCGCCGGTCCATGAACACCCGGACCTCCGCCTCGCCGCTGAACCGTTCGCGGAGATACTCCGCCAGGTAGGAGTTGTGGCGGGAGACGATGAACAGGTGGTGTGCCATAGGCGGCCGTGATTATGGCCTCCGCGGGGGGCCGCGTCAAGGCCGGCCACGGCCGGCGTGCGGCCGCGGTGGTCGGACGCCGTGTTATCCTCGCTCGTATGTTCAGCTCGCCCGGCGCGGTCGCGTTCCAGATCGGTCCTATCGTCATCCGCTGGTACGGCATCCTCATGGCGACGGCGATCGTCGCAGGCCTCTGGCTCGGCCATCGACGGGCGAAGCGCGAGGGACTTCCCGCGGACGACATCATCAGCTGCGGCCAGTGGGCGATCCTCGCGGGCCTCGTCGGCGCGCGTCTCTACGAGGTGGCCTTCAACTGGGACTACTACGGGCGCTATCCCGCGAAGATCATCGCCGTCTGGGAGGGTGGCCTCGCGATCCACGGCGGGCTGATCCTCGGGCCCCTCGTCGGCGCGTGGCTGGCGCACCGCTGGAAATTGCCCGTGCTGCGCGGCCTCGACGGCGCGGCGCCCGCGATCGCGCTGGGCCAGGCGATCGGGCGCTGGGGGAATTTCTTCAACGAGGAGGCGTTCGGCCGGCCGCCCGACCTGCCCTGGAAGCTCTACATCTCGCCCCCGCACCGCCCGCTCGGCTTCGGTCAGTACGAATACTTCCATCCGACCTTCCTCTACGAGTCGCTCTGGAATCTCGTGGTGTTCGGGCTTCTTGTGGGCGTGTTCCGCCGGCGGCTCGGCGGGCGGCCGGGGGCGCTCTTCTTCTGCTACGTCGGCCTCTACTCGGTCGGCCGCTTCGCGATCGAGGCGATCCGGCTCGACAGCTTCTGGCTGGGCGCCTATCGGGTGCCCCAGCTCGCGAGCGTGGCGGGCATCGTCATCGCCGTCGCGGGAGTCGCCTGGGCGAGCCGCCGCTCGTCGTCGCCGGTGAGCGCCTGAGGGCGCGCGAGGTCTTCGCGCGCGCTCGGGATCGGCGCGCGCGGCCCAAGAGCACGGCGCGGCGCGGCTCCGGCCGCTCGGGGTCATCAAGGGCCGACGCGACCGCGTGGTAGACTAGGCCGATGTCCTGGACGCTGAAGAAGAAATCCCTGGCGCTGCTCGCGACGGAGCAGGGGACCGTGCGGAAAGACTGGGGCGGCAAGGTCTCGATCGCCCTCGTCTATCCGAACTCTTACGCGGTCGGGATGTCGAACCTGGGCTTCCAGGCGATCTACCGTCACCTCAACGCGATCGCCGACGTCGTGTGCGAGCGCGTGTTCCTGCCCAGTCCCGAAGATATCGACCAGCTCCGGCGCACCGGGGGCGCGCCCCTGTCGCTCGAGTCGCTCCGGCCGCTGACCGACTTCCACATGGTCGGGTTCTCGGTGACGTACGAGGGCGACTACATCCACGTGCTCCGCCTGCTGGCGCTCGCGGGCATCCCGCTGCGCGCCGCCGATCGCCGGCCGCACGACCCGCTCGTGCTGATGGGAGGCGTCTGCGCGTTTTCCAATCCCGAGCCCGTGGCGCCCTTCATGG
Organism: Candidatus Methylomirabilota bacterium; assembly: GCA_038066295.1. GTDB lineage: Bacteria > Methylomirabilota > Methylomirabilia > Rokubacteriales > CSP1-6 > JACPCG01. The sequence goes on from JBBTPF010000336.1 coordinate 6,270, forward strand.
ACTTCATCGTCGTCGGTGAGGGGGAGGAGCTGGTCGTCGAGCTGATGGCCGCCTACCGCGACGGCTACCGGGACCGCGAGGGGTTCCTCTCGGCGCTGACGGCGGTCGAGGGCATCTACGTTCCCGCGCGCTACGACGTCGCGTACACGCTCGACGGGACGATCGCGTCGGTGACGCCGCGCGGCGGCGCGCCCGCGATCGTCGCCAAGCGGCGGCTCAGGAACGTGAACGCCTTCGAGACGATCGCCACGGTGAAGACGCCGAACGCCGAGTACGGCCACATGGCCCTCCTCGAGGTGGGCAAGGGCTGCGGCCGCGGCTGCCGCTTCTGCCTCGAGGGGCAGGTGTATCGGCCGGTGAGGCACCGCAGCCTGGACGCCCTCCGCGCGACGGTGAGCGGGCTGGCGGCGAGCGGCGAGAAGCGCGTCGGCCTCGTCGGCGCGTGTGTGTCCGACTACCCGTGGATCGGCGAGCTCCTGAAGGTCATCGACGAGCACGGCATGGAGCTGTCGATCTCGTCGATCCGCGCCGACAGCCTCACGCCGGACCTCGTCGCCGCGCTCGCGCGCGGCGGCCACCGGACGCTGACCGTCGCGCCCGAGGCGGGCACCGAGCGGCTCCGCGGCGCCATCCGCAAGGCGATCACCGACGAGCAGATCCTGGCGGCGTGCGACCTGGTCCGCGCCCACGGCATCCCGAACCTCAAGACCTATTTCATCCTCGGCCAGCCGACGGAGACGGCCGAGGACGTGGAGGCGATCCCGCGGCTCGCCGAGCTGATGCTCGATCGCCTCCGGGTCCTCGATCCGTCGGGCAAGCCCTTCGGCCGGCTCACGCTCTCGATCTCGTCCTTCGTGCCCAAGCCGTGGACGCCGTTCCAGTGGGCGCCCTTCGACGGCGCCGAGTCGCTCCAGGCGAAGCTGGAGACCGTCAAGCGCGGCGTCCGGCGCTTTTCGAACGTGCGCGTGCTCCACGAGAACCCCCGCGAGGCGGCGCTCCAGTCCCTTCTCGCCAGAGGCGACCGGCGCGTGGGCGACTTCCTCGCCCTCGCGGCGGCACTCGACGGCGACTGGCGGCGGGCGCTCCGCGAGTGGGACGGCGACCCGGCCTTCTACACGACGCGGGAGCGCGCGACGGACGAGCGGCTGCCGTGGGATCATTTCGACGTGGGCGTGAAGAAGGCGGGGTTGCTCCGCGAGTGGGACCGCGCGTTCGCCTCCGCCTTGACGCCGGCCGGAGTCGCCTGATGCGCCTCGACGACACCTACGGGCGCCCGCTCCGCAACCTCCGGCTCTCCGTCACCGACCGCTGCAACCTGCGCTGCCACTATTGCATGCCTGAGGAAGAATACGCGTGGCTCCCGCGCGCGGAGATCCTCCACTTCGGCGAGATCACGGCGCTCGTGGACGTCTTCATCGAGCTCGGGGTCGACAAGGTGCGGCTGACCGGCGGCGAGCCGCTTCTCCGGCGCGAGCTGCCGCGCCTCGTCCGGATGCTGGCGGCGAGGTCCGGCCTGCAGGACCTCGCCATCACGACCAACGGGATCCTGCTCGGCGAGCAGGCGCCGGCGCTCAAGGACGCCGGGCTCGGCCGCGTGACCGTGAGCCTCGACACCCTGCGGGCCGAGCGCTTCACGGCGCTCACGCGGCGAACGGCCCACGCCCAGGTCCTCGAGGGGATCGCGGCGACGGCGCGCGCCGGGTTCACGGAGACGAAGCTCGACACGGTGGTGATCCGCGGCGTGAACGACGACGAGCTGGCCGACCTCGTCGAGTTCGCGAAGACCGTGCCCGCCGAGCTCCGTTTCATCGAGTACATGGACGTGGGCGGCGCGACGCGGTGGTCGATGGACCAGGTGGTCTCGCGGCAGGAGATGCTCGCGACGCTCGAGCGCCGCTACGGGCGCATCGAGCCGATCGTCGAGGACGGTTCCGCGCCGGCCGAGCGGTACCGCCTGCCGGACGGCACGGTCTTCGGGATCATCTCGTCCACGACCCAGCCCTTCTGCATGCGGTGCGACCGGAGCCGGCTCACCGCCGACGGCACGTGGTACCTCTGCCTCTACGCGCCTCAGGGCGTGAATCTCCGCGACCCCTTCCGCCGCGGCGCCTCTCCGGAGGAGCTGAAGGCCCTGATCACCGGGCAGTGGCGGAGCCGGGCGGACCGCGGCGCGGAGGAGCGGCTGGCGCTGCGCGAGCGAGCGCCTCTCGTGCCGATCGCGCGGCTGCGCGCCGACCCGCGCCTCGAGATGCACACGCGCGGTGGCTAGCGCCGGACGGAGGGAGAATGCCGTGAGCCCGGCTGACGACACGAAGATCGACGTCCAGGAGCGCGGGGCCAACCAGCAGACCTCGAATCGGCGCCTCTACATGCAGCTCCAGGCCTTCGGCGCCTGCCCGGACCCCAAGCCCCTCGTGCGCGCCCTCGAGGCGAGCCGGATCGAGGGTGTGCTCTATCAGGACGTCAACGACCCGCGGGGAGTCGGCGTGCTCGCGATGAGCGAGGACCCGCGCTTCTTCGTGAACGGCTTTCGCGAGCTCCTGAACGCGGAGCCCTTCGCCGGCCTCGCCCACAAGCCGGACTTCACGATGCTCGGCCGGACGTACTCCTCCGGCTTCGAGCAGGACCTCGAGGAGTGGCTGCTCCGGCGCCCACGGCGTGCGGCGCTGAATCCGGCGTGGCCGTGGGGGATCTGGTACCCGCTACGCCGCACGGGCGCCTTCGCGCGGCTCAGCCCGAAGGAGCAGGGCGAGATCGTCAAGGAGCACGCGGTGCTCGGCCACACCTACGGCGGCGCCGATCTCGCCCACGACATCCGGCTCGCCTGCCACGGGCTCGACCCGCACGACAACGACTTCGTCATCGGCCTCGTCGGCCGCGAGCTGCACCCGCTTTCCCACCTCGTGCAGACGATGCGCAAGACGGTCCAGACCGCGCAGTACCTCCAGACGCTCGGTCCGTTCTTCGTCGGTCACGCCCTCTGGCAGAGCCCGCTCGGCAGGCCCGGCGCGCGCGCCACGCAGTAAAGGGATCGAACACTCTCGCCGTATCGCTTCCGACACAGTTGCCTCTACCGCCTATAGAGCGTATCTTCGCCGGGACATCATCACGACGGTGATATGCAGGTCTGCGTAACACGGAGCGCGAGGTGCCGATGATGCGGGCGAAGTATGCGTCAGCAGGGACAATCCCGGCCGATCGGATCTACATCCATGGCGTGTTACGCTGTCCGGGCGCGCTGCGTCACCAGTGTTATCCAGTTCCGTATATTTCGAGTTAGAGAGACAGCGTATGGCAGACACGCCGAAGCGCATCAAGCGCCTGCTCCGCGAGTACGCTGGAGCTGCGCACGAAGAGGAGCTGCGGCGGGCGCTCGTGACCGTCGCCGAGG
>JBBTPF010000337.1:0-1617 GCA_038066295.1 Candidatus Methylomirabilota bacterium
TTGGACGCCGAGTAGGGGGTGAGGCCGCGGGGGCGCAGCGCCGAGATGGAGGAGATGTTCACGATGGCGCCGCCGCCGGTCCGGGCCATGGCGGGGACGGCATGCTTGCCGGTGAGCATCATGCTCGTGACGTTCACCCTCATGACCTGCTCCCACAGCGCCTCGTCCGTGTCCACCACGGTGCCGCGGCCGCCGATCCCGACGTTGTTGTCGAGAATGTCGAGGCGGCCCCAGCGGCGGATCGCCTCGTCCACCATGGCGCGACAGTCGTCGCTGCGGGTGACGTCGGCGGCGAAGACAGCCGCCTCGCCGCCCTCGGCCCCGATCATCGCGTGCGTGGCCTCCGCCAGGTCGCGCCGCTGGTCCACGAGGAGCACCTTCGCGCCCTCCCGCGCGAACAGGACCGCGGCGGCGCGCCCGTTGCCGATCCCGTCGGCGCGCGACCCGGCGCCCGTGACGATCGCGACCTTGCCGGCCAGACGTGGCCCTGCCATGACTCGCCTCCTCTCACTCAGAAGACATAGCGCTCATACGCCAGCCGGCCCTCACGGGAGCTTGAGGTCCTTGATCGCCTGCCGCACGAACGTCATGTCGTAGGTGCTCGCGATGTCCACTTTCTGGCCGGGCTTGAAGACGGCGAACGAGTCCAGCACCTTCACGAGTGTCTCCACCCCGCCCGGGCTCACGAGCCCGTTCGGCGCGTAGATCTCGCGGCTCGCCCGGAGGGTCTCGACGTACTGGGCGCGGTCGCCGACCAGGTCGGGCGGGATGGCGGCGACGATCTCCTCCGGCGTCTTCGCCTGGATGAAGGCGCTCGCCTTCACCAGCGCGGTCACGACCTTCTGGACGACGTGGGGGCGCTTCTGGACGACGTCGGGCCGGGTGATGGCGCCGCTGAACGCGTACTCGCCGCCCAGGATCGCCTGCGTCTCCTTGAGGGTGGACAGGTTGCCCATGGAGAACGCGGTGCCCTTGGAGACCATCCGGCTGAAGAAGGGTTCGCCCGCCACCCCGGCGACGATCTTGCCGCCCTCGAGCGCCGGCGGGAACGTGCTGAGGCCGACCGCTACGATCTTGACGTCCTTCGGATCGACCCCGTGCTTCCGGAGCATGTACTCGAGGAGCACGTGCGAGGCGACGCCGATCCCCGACACGCCGACCGGCTTGCCCTTGAGGTCGGCGACGCTCCTGATCTCGTTCTTGTGGGCCGTCGCCACCACGAGCCCGAACCCCGGCAGCCGGGTGCTCGAGAAGACGTAGACCAGGTCCTTGCCCTGGACCTTCGCCTTGATGGCGTGCTCGAGGGCGTTGGCCGCGAAGTCGGCGGAGCCGCCGATGACGGCGGCGATCGACTTGCCGCCGCTCTCGAAGTTGAACCCCCTGGGCTCCAGGCCCTGCTCCTCGAAGTACTTCTGGCCGAGCGCCACCGACCACGGCAGGTGGGCGAGGAGGCCGAGCTGGGAGTAGGCGAAGGTCACGGGCTCGCCGGCCGAGGCCGCGCCCGGAGCGAGCAGCGCCAGCGTGAGGACGAGCGCGAGCAGCGTCTTCATGACACGCTCCTCGTACGCCGGGTTAAACCGGCGAGGTGTTGCGAATGAAAGAGTCGTACGGTGAAGG
>JBBTPF010000338.1:0-2368 GCA_038066295.1 Candidatus Methylomirabilota bacterium
TCGAGGTCTACCGCGCGCCGTTCACAGGCTATCCGCTCTACGACGGGGCCGGCGAGAGGCTCGGCGAGATCGAGTACGAAGCGCTCCTCGCCCAGGGCTCGCCGGCGTTCACGCCCGCGCCGATCCGCGACGAGTGGCAGCCCATCGCGCTCAACTACACGTCGGGCACCACCGGCAACCCGAAGGGCGTCGTCTTCCATCACCGCGGCACGTGGGTGGAAACCGTCGGCCACATCATGGCGTGGCGCCTGCCGCCGGCCGCGGTCTACCTGTGGACGTTGCCGATGTTCCACGCCAACGGTTGGTGCTTCCCGTGGTCGGTCACGGCGCTGGCGGGCACGCACGTGTGCCTGCGCCGCGTCGAGCCCGGGCTGATCTTCCGCCTCATCGCCGAGCACCGTGTGACGAACATGTGCGGAGCGCCGACCGTGCTCAGCATGCTGATCAACGCGCCGGCCGAGGCCCGGGTGCGCTTCGACCACGTCGTCGACCTCCAGACCGGCGGCGCCTCGCCGCCCGCCAAGGTCATCCGCGCCATGAACGAGCTCGGCTTCCGCGTGCAGCACATCTACGGGCTGACGGAAGTCCTGGGCCCGTCCACGCTCTGCGCCTGGCAGGAGGCCTGGGATGCCCTGCCGCCCGACGCGCAGGCGGCGCAGCAGGCGCGCCAGGGGGTGCGCTATCACGTCGTCGATGGCCAGATGGTGGCCGACCCGAACACCCTCAAGCGCGTGCCCCCGGACGGCAAGACCCTGGGCGAGGTGATGCTGCAAGGCAACACGGTGATGCTCGGGTACTTGAAAGACAGGGCCGCCACCGACGCCGCCTTCGCCGGCGGCTGGTTCCACACCGGCGACCTCGCGGTCGAGCACCCCGACGGCTACATCGAGATCAAGGACCGCCTCAAGGACATCATCATCTCGGGCGGCGAGAACATCGCGAGCATCGCGGTGGAGGCCGCCCTGACGCGTCACCCCGCCGTCGCGCTCGCGGCGGTGGTGGCGCGCCCGGACGAGACGTGGGGGGAGACGCCGTGCGCCTTCGTCGAGCTCCGGCCCGGCATGGAGGTGACCGCCGAGGAGCTGATCGTGTTCGCCCGCGACAACCTCCCGCACTTCGCCGTACCCCGGACGGTGATCTTCGGCCCGCTGCCGATCACCGCCACCGGCAAGATCCAGAAATACGAGCTGCGCCAGCGGGCGCGGGCGCTCTGACGGGGCCGGATCGGGCGGCGCGCTTAGCCGAACAACCGCTCGATCACGGCCATCGGAAGGAACGCCTTGTTGGCGTGATCGGCGAAGCTGACGAAGCCGTAGCGCCCGTAGAACGACACCGCGCCGTCGTTCTTCGCATCCACGACGACGGCCACCGAGGCGACCTCCCGCGATGCCTGGAGGGCCCGGCGCAGGGCGTCCATCAGAAGGTGTTCTCCGGCACCTTTGCCCCGGAGGCGGGTGTCGACCGCGAGCCGGCCGAGCAAGGTCACAGGGACGAGAGGATACCTGGGGAGTTTCTTTGCCACGTCCTCCGGCCATGCGCCGACGTCGACACCCAGGGCCGAAAGCATGGAGTAGCCGAGAACCGCGTTGCTCTTCCCCTCACACAGAACGAACGGGGCGGCTGCGCGCTTGCGCGCGTCCTGTCGCGCCTGCTCGCGGAGGTAAGGATCGAGTGGCTCGACGCCACACTGACATGCCGGGCGGTCGTGCTGCTTGCCGAGCGGCTCGACGCGGTAGTCCGTCTCCCGAGGGTTCGCCCGCAATCACCGCCCCGTGCGTTCCCGGTAGCGCTTTGCCGCCCGCTGCAGCGTCTTCGCGGGAGCCGGGGGAGTGAGCAAGGCCGAGACGAATGCTTCGCGATCTCGCTCGCTGAGGCGCAGGGCATCGTGTGTGACCTCATGACGACCCTTCAGGAAGTGCGCGGCAAATCTCAAGCGCACGCACCCATCTCATTTCTTGATCAGAAGTTCAAGCCCATCGGCGCATGCTCGGGCTACAGCATAGCCAGCCTTTTCTTGCCCGGGCATCTTATCCCAGCCACCTTTTTCAATGACTTCAGCTCTCTGCCAGCTACTTACCTCCCCGAGTGCTTTAAGTTTCTCTTCATGGTTCGGTTGCTTCATAAATTGGGCGACGCAGATCGCCGCCTGACTCGCCAAGACCGCCTCTTTGGTCATCGTTTGGGTAGTGCCGGAGGTTGTCCAGCCACCCCACGCAAAGCCGATGATCATTGCGATGACTGCCCCACAAATAAGGCCCCAAACTCCATACTTAATCTTCGCTGCAGTCTCTGGCTTCATTGACAAGACCTCCTGAACTAAAATCTCCGATATGGAGCCACACTCGTTTTCGTCGGTCGGGCTTCACTC
>JBBTPF010000339.1:0-5277 GCA_038066295.1 Candidatus Methylomirabilota bacterium
GCGCTGCCCGGATCACCGCGTGATGGATATCACCGGATACGACCTCCGTGAGAACGTCGCGGTCCACGTGATGTGCGACTTCATCGAGGCGACCTTCTCGCACCACGCGATCCAGGCGCCCTCGCTCTCGGTCCACGGCCACGAGCCGCCGATGTCCATGATGCACGCCGCGGAGCTGGCGGGGCTCGGCTCGCGCTCGCTCGCGGCCCACATCATCCTGAACCCGGAGTACGGGCTCCTCTACTACGCCGCGCTCATCACCACGCTGCCGCTCGAGCCGGATCCGCCGCTCGCCGAGCCCGCGTGCCCGCACCCCGGGTGCGTGGCGATGTACAAGCGCATCGGCACGACGCCGTGCCTGCGCGTGTGCCCGGCGTGCCTCAGCGGGACGGTCAGGGGGGGACGCATCGAGCGCTCGACCTACGACCGGGAGCGCTGTCACTCGCGCGCCCAGACGTACGGCATCGGCTCGTTCCAGAAGGCGCTGCTCGAGATCGTCAACGAGGACGACGCCGCAAAGCGCTCGACGATGATCTACGGCGACTTCTTCACGAAGAGCCTGCAAGCGCTCGGCTTCTTCCGCGACTCGATCGCCCAGTGCTTCGAGTGCATGCGCGTCTGCCCCGTCGGGCGCAAATACAGGAAGCTCGAGTGATGCCCGTTCCACCGAACGCCGCCGCCACCCTGAAGTCGGGCGCGCTCAAGTCGGGCGCGCTCGTCTGCGGCGTCGCCGACGCGGCCGCGTTCGATGCGCACGCGCCCGCCGGGCATCGCTCCGGCGATCTCCTGCCCGGCGCGAAGTCGGTCGTCGTCGTGGGCGGAGCCCAGCCGCGCGCCGGCGACTGGGCGGCAACGTCCCCCTGGGTCCTCCAGACCATGGGCACGACCGAGCGCATCCAGTCGGTCGGCCGGAAGCTCGCCCAGCAGATCGAGAGCGAGCTGGGGTACTACGCGCTCTACGTCCCGCCCGGCACGGCGAGCGGCGACGCGCCGTTCCTCTCGCTCATGCTCGCGGCCCAGCTCGCCGGCCTCGGCTCGCGCTCGCTCGCCGGCCCCGTCCTGAACCGCGAGCACGGCTTCATGTACTGGAGCGCCGCGATCACGACCGCGCCGTTCGAGGCCGACGCGCCCGAGAAGGAGCCCGCGTGCCCGGCGCCGCCGTGCCGCGAGATGTGGGAGCGGGAGCAGACGACGCCCTGCCTCAAGATCTGTCCCGCGTCCAACGGCGGCTGCCTCGAAGGCAAACTGGAAAACGGCCGTGCCGTGCGCACGTTCTACGACGCCGCGCGCTGCAACACGCGGGTGCACACCCACTGGATCGGCGGCTTCCAGAAGGTGCTCGAGGAGACGCTGAACGAGCGTGACCCGGACAAGCGCAAGATGCTCCTCTACGGCGACTTCATGACGCGCACGCTCTGGGCGATCACCTACTCGTCCACCAACATCGCCCAGTGCTTCGAGTGCATGCGCGTCTGCCCTGCGGCCCACGGCCTGAAGGAGATGCAATGAAGCCACACGCGCCTACAGCAGGCTACCCACGGTCCAAGCCGGCCTCGCGGCCCCCGCTACAATAATGAGCGTCTTCAAGCTCGATCCCGAGGTCTACCGGCGCTACAAGGACCAGGTCCTGAAGCTCTGCAACTCCTTCCAGCGGATCGACCAGCCCGGGCTCTCGGACAAGCAGATCGCCGAGAAGCTCGGCCTCGACGAGCGCACGGTGACCGAGATCCGGTGCGTCGCCGAGCGCGACTGCTACCCGCTGGAGGAGTGGGAGAAGGCGATCGAGTTCAAGCGCAAGGCGACGCTCGAATGGTCCGCCCTCGCGCTGAAGCGCCCGGATCTCAAACCCGAGTGACGCTGCGGGATCCCGAGGCCCCGGGAGAGCCGGCGGTCATCCGCTCGCGGGCGCGGCGGCCGCCAGCACCTGGCCCGCGATCACCAGCCGCTGGATCTCGCTCGTTCCCTCGTAGATCCGGAGCGCCCGGATCTCCCGGTAGAGCCGCTCGACCGGCTCCCCGCTCACCACGCCCTGGCCGCCGAAGAGCTGCACGGCCTCGTCGATCACCCGCTGGGCGGCCTCGGTGGCGAAGAGCTTGGCCATCGACGACTCGCGCGTGACCCGCGGCTGGCCGGTGTCGCGGGTCCAGGCCGCGCGGTAGATCAGGAGCGCGCTGGCGTCCACGGCCACCGCCATGTCCGCGAGCTTGGCCTGCGTGATCTGGAACCGGGCCAGCGGCTGGCCGAAGACGTGGCGAGCCTGGACCCGGGCCAGCGCCTCGTCGAGCGCCCGGCGGGCGAAGCCGAGCGCCGCCGCGCCCACGGTGGCGCGGAAAATATCCAGCGTGCCCAGGGCCACCCGCAGCCCGGCGCCCGGCTCGCCCACCACGGCGTCGCCGCCCACGCGGCAGCCGTCGAAGACCAGGGTGCCGATCGGGTGGGGGGCGATCAGGTCGGTCCGCTCGGCCACGCGGAGGCCGGGGTTGTCGGCGTCCACGACGAGCGCGACGAAGCGCTTGCCGTCGCCCTCGGCCAGGCGGCAGAAGACCACGTAGTGATCGGCGATCCCGGCGTTGGAGATCCAGGCCTTGCGGCCGTCGATGATCCAGCCGCCGCCGTCGCGGCGGGCGGTGGTCCCCAGGGCGCCCACGTCCGAGCCGCCTTCAGGCTCGGACAGCGCGAAGGCGGCGATGGCCGTGCCCGCGCACACGCCCGGCAGGTAGCGGCGCCGGAGCGCCTCCGAGCCGAACTCCGAGATCGATCCGGTGCCGAGCCCCTGCATGGCGAAGGCGAAGTCGGCGAGCCCCGCGACGCGGGCCAGCGTCTCGCGCGCCAGGCACAGCGAGCGGACGTCGAGGCGCTCCCACACGCCGCCGTGAGCCCTGGGCACCACGTAGCGGAGCCAGCCGGCCTCGCCGAGCCGCCGGACGATCCGGCGGCACGTGGCGTCCAGGTCGCGCTCGTCGTGGGCGAGCGGCGGCAGCTCGCGCTCCGCCCACCGATCGAGCTCCTCGGCCAGCGCGCGGTGGGCATCGTCGAAGAACGGCCAGCCGAGGAAGGTCCGATCCGGCATCAGTTCCCTTCGAAGCGCGGAGTCTCTTTGGCCACGAAGGCGCGGTAGGCCCGCGCGTAGTCCTCCGTCTCCATGCAGATGGCCTGCGCCTGGGCCTCCGCCTCGATGGCCTCGTCCACTCCCATGGACCACTCCTGGTGCAGGCACTTCTTGGTCACGGCGTGAGCGAAGGTGGGCCCCTCGCCCAGGCTCCGGGCCAGGGCCCGGGCCTCCTCCAGCAGGCGCTCGGGATCCGCCAGCCGGTTGTAGAAGCCCCAGCGCTCCGCCTCCTCGCCGCTCATCGACCGCCCCGTGTAGAGCAGCTCGGCGGCCCGCCCCTGGCCGATGATCCGGGGCAGGATGGCGCAGGCGCCCATGTCGGCGCCGGAGAGTCCCACGCGAACGAAGAGGAAGGCCACCTTGCTGCGGGCGGTGCCGAGCCGGAGGTCCGCGGCCATGGCCAGGATGGCGCCGGCCCCCGCGCAGATGCCATCCACGGCAGCCACGATCGGCTGGGGGCAAGCACGCATGGCCTTCACGACGTCGCCCGTCATGTGCGTGAAGGTCAGGAGCTGATCCATCTGCCCGTCCGTCTTCATCTTGACCAGGGGGCCGATGATCTCGTGGACGTCACCGCCCGAGCAGAAGTTCCCGCCTGCGCCCGTGATGACCACCGCCCGGATCCCGTCCACGTAGGGGAGCCGGCGGAAGGTGTCGCGCAGCTCCGCGTAGGACTCGAACGTGAGCGGGTTCTTCCGCTCCGGGCGGTTCAGCGTGACGGTGGCGACCCGGCCCTCGAGCTGCCAGGCAAAGTGCCGGGGCTGGATGTCCTTGGCGTCGATCCGGGTGAACACGGTCGTCTCCTCCCTCTGAAGGTGAGCTACCCCTTGAAGGTGAGCTACCCCTCGTCGCGCGCTGCGCCCATGGTTTACCATAGAAATCCTCGTGACGTCCCTGATCGCGCTCCTCTGCGTGACGATCTTCTCGAGCACCTTCTCCCTCGGCGCCTTCCCCGCGATCCTGCCGGAGCTCGGGCGCGGCGGCCTCCTCGACTGGCAGCTCGGCATCGTCGCCGGCGCCTTCGGCTTCGCGCGCATGCTCGCCGACATCCCCATCGGCCTCTTCCTCACGCACCACCTGCGGCGCGCCGTCGTGCTGGGGCCGTGCGTGATGGCGGCGGGCGTGCTCGTGCTCACGACGGGCGGGCCCTTCCCCGTCCTCGTCCTCGGGCGGCTCTTGATGGGCGTGGGCCACGCCCTCGGGATGGTCGCCGGGCTGACCGCGATCCTCCGCTACAAGACCGGGCTCTCCCTCGCCTCGGCGCTGAACGCCTACGAGTTCTCCGCGATGATCGGCATGCTCTCCGGCACCGCCCTCATCGGCGGGCTCCCGGCGAGCCTCAGCTGGAACCTGGCGTTCCTCGTCACCTGCGCGCCGCTGGCGATCGGGCTCGTGACGATCCCCGCGCTCCTCACGGCGCTCCCCGGACGCGGCGAGACTCGGGGCAAGCCGCTCTTCGCCCGCCAGTCGACCGCGGGCACGGCGACCGGCGTCACCGCCGCGGTCGTCCTCGCCTTCGCCGCCGGCGGCGCGGTCGCCGTCGCGTACTCGACCGTCGAGCAGTTCTCGATCCCGCTGCGCGGCAGCCGCGAGTTCGGCCTCGAGCGCGCGGGCGTGTCGCGCCTGCTGATGATCACCCAGATCTTCGACATCGCCGCCCTGCTCCCCGTCGGGATCCTCGCCGACCGGCGCGGGACGGGGCGCGTGCTGGCCGCGGTGCTCCTCGCCATGGCGACGGCGAGCGCGCTCGTCGGCTTCGGCACGCTCCCGGTCGTGGTGGCCGGGTGCGCGCTCTTCGGCGTCAGCATGGCGGGCTGGATGCTGCCGCTCGGCGTGCTCCGTCGCGAGACGCCGCCCGAGCACATCGCCTGGCGCACGGGGCTCTACCGCGTCTGCGTGGATGGCGGGATCTTCGCGGGCCCCTTCCTCGCCGGGCTCCTGGGCGCGCGCCACGCCCCGATCCTCGCGGGCGTGTGGGCGATGGCGCTCGCCGTCACCGGCGTGCTCTTCCTCGTGCACGAGCGGCGCCGGGCCACGGCGCTCAGGTACCATGGCGGCATAAGGAGACGGCCATGAACTATTCCGACTACCGGCACCTCGCCTTCGACCTCAAGCCGAACGGCGTGCTCCTCATCACGATCAACCGGCCCGAGGTGATGAACGCGACG
>JBBTPF010000340.1:0-4833 GCA_038066295.1 Candidatus Methylomirabilota bacterium
ACGCCATCTCGCCGCCGCCACCACCACCAGCCGCTCCGCTGCCGCCGGATTTCGGGCCGGCCAACCCGCGCTCGGCTCCCCGAAGCGTGCAGCTCGGCGAGACGGCCCTCCGTGAAGGACGGCCGGCGACGGCGGAAGCGGAGTTGCGCCGCGCCCTCGCCGCCGCACCGCTGCAGACCGAGCCCCGTATGACGCTGGCGCGGCTCCTCGAGAGCGAGGGGCGCGGGGCCGAGGCGCGCATCGGCCGCGGGGGCGCCGCTCCGACGCCGATCCGCGCTCAGCGTGCGGAGATGGTGCTCCGGGGGGAGGCACCGAGCGACGCGGCCGTCCGGGCGGCCGCCGAGGCCGCCGCCCGCGAGGCCGAGCCGCTCTCCGACCTCATGGGCAGCGCCGACTACCGCCGCGAGATGATCCGGGTGTGGGTGCGCCGCCTGCTCGTCGCCCTGCGAGACGGCACGCCGCGCGCGAGTCCGAACCGAGGCTAGCCACCCGGTGGCCGCGGTGTGAGCCGGGAGTACGCCGGCGCGTCAGCCTCGCCCGGCCCCGCGGACACGCGCCCAAAGACTCCGGCCCTCCGGCGGCAGCGCGGTCACGGAGGCATCGACCTGAGCCGTCAGCGTCGCGCCGTCCGGGTCCGCGAGAAGCTGCTGGATGTCCCACGCGTCCTGGGGGCCACCCGCATAGAGCTTGAGAAGAATCAGATCGACCCGGCTGGCCACCGGCACGCGAACATCCTCGATCAAGGCCTCGCGGGCACCGGCTGTGACTGCCGCCTGCCACGGGCTTTTGCCGACCACCACGTCGAGCGGGTGCTCGCCGCCGGCGGTGATTCTCACAACGCCCGCGAGCGGGTCGTCCGCGTCCCCTTTCCGCACGCGGACCTCGACCGACGTGGCCTGCAGGGCGTTCCAGAACTCCGCCTCCAGACACTCCTGAGCGAGGGTGAAGAGATCGACATCGCGAGTCGGTCTCAGCAGGCTCAGCCGATCAGCTCCTCGATGCAGCGCGACCGCCGCCGACCGGCCTGTCGCCGCCGCTCGAGCACGCGCGCAGCCTCCACCAGGTCGAGCGGCGGGCTCTGGGCGGTGCGGAACGCCTCGAGATCGCGGGCGCCGAGTACCAGCGCCAGGGCCACACGTTCTGCTGGCGTGAGGGCCCGCAGATCCTCCCGATCGTGAGCCCGGAGCAGATCCGCGACGCTACGCATGCCGGCTCGACTATAGCAGGCCGGCTCAGCGCGACGGCAGCAGCGCGCGGGTCGCCTCGAGCGCCTCGCGCGCGACGTCCTCGTGCGGGCGCGCCCACGCGGCGGGGTTCGGCGCCTCGTAGCTCATGAAGCCGCGATAGCCCTTCCGGGCGAGGAGCGCGAAGACCTCCGCGAACGGCACCACGCCGCGCCCAGGCGGCAGGCGGTCGGTGAACTTCCCCGGCTCGAGCCCGCGCGACGGCACGTCGCTGTACTGCACGTAGGCGATCTCCGCGAGTGGCACGTCATCCAGATCCCGGAGCGTGGCACCGCTCCGCCAGAGGTGGTAGGTGTCGAGCAGGAGCCCGCACGCCGGGTGGCCTGCCTTCGACATCACCTCGCGCATCACGCCGAGCGTGTTGAGTTGCTCGGCCTGGGAGTTGAATTCGACCGCGAGCCTGACGCCGTGGCTGGCGGCGAGGTCGCCCACCTCGCGCACGCTCTCGGCCGCTCCGCGGGCATCCCCGCGGCCCTTGTCCACCGGGCTCATCACCGTGGTGGAGCCGAGTGCGGCGGCGCGGGCGCATTGCTCGTCGAACACCCGGAGCAGTCGCTTCCGCTCCTCGCCGCCGGCCCACATCCAGCCGAGCTCCACGCCGACGCACGCGACGGGGAGCCCGCTCGCCCTCACCAGCGCGAGCACGTCATCCGCGCTCTGGCCCTCGTCGGCGGCGCGGTCGAAGTCCGCGTGGCGCAGCTCGACGCCGTCCCAGCCGACGCGCTTCGCGAGGCGGAGCACCTCGGCGAGCGGCGTGGTGTCGAGTGTCCAGGTGTGGAGCGCCAGCACCTACTGCGTCTTCGGCGCCGGGGGCGGCGCGGGAGCGGGCGCAGGCGCGCCGCCGGGAGCCGGCTTGCCGGCCTTCTCAGGGTTCGCCTTCGCCCAGGCCAGCGCCTCCTGCAGCTCCTTCTCCGCCTGCTTGACCAGCTCGATGGCCTTGGCGCGGTGGCCGCCGAAGTCGTGGTCGGCGCGCGCGAGCTGCCGCTCGGCGTTCTGGAGCGCGCGGAGCGCCAATTGGATCTGCGGATAGAAACGGCCCTCGCCCCGCTCGGGCCGCCCCGGCTTCTCCTGCGTGAAGGCGAGGGGGCTGAGCCCCAGGACCAGCCCGAGCACCAGCACGACTGCCACGACCGCACGTCGCTTCAGCATGGGCTTCTCCTTCGTCGTCGGCGCCGCCAGTGACGGCCGTCAGGAGATTGGACGCCGGGTCGCGCCGGAGTGTTTACGCCGCAGCTAGGCCGAGGCCGACATGCCGCCGTCGAAATTGATCGCCGTGCCCGTGATGTACGCCGCCCGCTCGGAGCAGAGGAACGCGACGAGATCGGCGAACTCGTGGGCCTCGCCGAACCGGCCGAGGGGGATGCGGCGCTTCTCCGCCATCTCGCGGTAGAACGCGTCGCGGTCGCCCTTCACCCGCCGCTCCCACTGGCCGCTCTTCACGACGCCGAGACAGATCGTGTTCACGAGGATCCGGTCGGCGGCGTACTCGTTGGCGAGCGATTTGGTGAGGTTGATCCCGGCCGCGCGCGTCACGCTCGTCGGCAGCGAGCGCGCGGCCGGCGCCTTGCCCCCGACCGTCGTGACGTTGACGATCCGGCCGCCGCCGCGGCGCTTCATGTGCGGGATGACGAGGCGGCAGAAGCGGATCGCCGCCATGAGCTTGAGGTCGATGTCCTCCTGCCACTGGGCGTCGTCCACCTGCTCGAACCCGGCGGCCGCCGACGTTCCGGCGTTGTTCACGAGGATGTCCACGACGCTCCAGCGCTTCACGGTCGCCGCGACGAACGCCTCCACCTCGCCGGCGCGCGTCACGTCGCAGGTCACCGCGAGCACGTCGCCGCCGGTGGCGCGCCGGATCTCGTCGGCCGCGCGCTCGAGGACGTCCTTGCGCCGGGCGCAGGTGGCGACCTTCGCGCCCGCGCGGGCGAAACGCTCCACGCAGGCGCGGCCGAGGCCTTCGCTGCCACCCGTGACGATCGCGACCTTGCCGGCGAGCCCGAGCTCCAGGGTGTCCATGGCTCACGAAGATACCACCACGGGGGCGGCTGGTGTAGCCTTGTCGCCGTGGCGCTCCCCCTGGCGGGATACCGCGTGCTCGAGCTCGCCCACCTGATCGCCGGGCCGGTGTGCGGGATGTATCTCGCCGACATGGGCGCCGAGGTCGTCAAGATCGAGCAGCCGTCGGGCGGCGATGCCTCGCGCACGCTGTACGATCCGCTCCTCGGCGGCGACAGCGCCGTCTTCCTCACCGTGAACCGCAACAAGCAGAGCCTCGCGCTCGATCTGGCGCATCCCGACGGGCGCGCGCTGTTCGGCCGGCTCGTCCAGCGCGCCGACGTCGTGATCGAGGCGTACCGCGGCGGCGTCGCCGAGAAGCTCGGGATCGACTACGCGAGCCTCCAGCCGATGCACCCGGGGCTCGTCTACTGCTCGCTCTCCGCCTTCGGGCCCGAGGGGCCGTGGCGCGAGAAGCCGGGGCTCGACATGCTCGTGCAGGCGATGGGCGGGCTCATGGCGGTGACGGGCGAGCCCGACGGCGGTCCCCTGCTCTGCGGCGCGCCCGTGCTCGACACGCTCGGCGCGCTCTCCGCGGGCGTCGGCGTCCTCACGGCGCTGCTCCACCGCGAGCGCACGGGCGAGGGCCAGCGCGTGGACGTCTCGCTCCTGAACGGCGCGCTCCTCATCCACGCCGCGCGGCTCAGTGTATTTCTCGTGACCGGCCAGGAGCCCGGCCGACATGGCAGCTCCCATCCGTACCTGGTCCCGTTCCAGGCGTTCCGCGCGAAGGACGGCTGGATCTACGTCGCGGTGTGGGTGGACCGGCTCTGGCAGCCGTTCTGCGCGGCGATCGAGCGGCCCGCGCTCGCGGCCGACCCGCGCTTCACCAGCCGGCAGAACCGGCTCGGCAACCGGCGCGAGCTCGTCGCGCTCCTCGAGCCGATCTTCCTCGAGCGCACGGTGACGGGGTGGATGGCGTGTCTCGAGACGCACGACGTCCTCTGCGCGCCCGTGAACCGCTACGCCGACTTCCCGACCGACCCGCAGGTGATCGCGAGCGGGATGCTGGTCCCCGAGGACCATCCGCGCGCAGGGCGGCTCACGACGCTCGACACGCCGATCCGCTTCAGCAGGACGCCGGGAGGGATCCGCACGCACGCGCCGGCGCTCGGCGAGCACACCGACGAGGTGCTCCGCCGGGCCGGCGTGGCGCCAGACGAGATCGCGCGGCTCCGCGAGGCGAAGGTCGTCGCGTGAGGTGAGCGCGCGCCGTCAGGACGCGCCGAGGCGTCCGACGAGGGGCAGCTTCAGCGCGGGCCGCTTCAGATCCACGCCGAAGTTGAGCGTGAGGACGTTCAGCTCGATCCCTTCCTCCCAGCCGACGGCGAGGCCGCCCAGGCCGAAGAGCGAGAGCTGGACGCCGGTGCCGCTCGGCGTGGTCCCGGCGAGCGCGCCGCCCGCCAGGTAGTCCTTGCCGATCGCCGTCGGCGGGAGGTTGAGCCGCAGCTCCGGCACCTCGCGCCCCACCCACGCCGTGAAGGTGTTGCTGTTGGGGCCGGGCCACGTGCGATAGCTCGCCGGGTACGGGTAC
>JBBTPF010000341.1:0-8247 GCA_038066295.1 Candidatus Methylomirabilota bacterium
GGGTGAACGTGCTGATCCAGGGCGATCCGCTCTCCGGCAAGTCGTGGCTCGCGGGCGTGCTGGTCGAGCGCCTGCTCGGCCGCCGCTACGCCGTGGTCGTCATCGATCCCGAGGGCGATTACCACGTTCTGGCCAAGCTGCCCGGCGTGAGCTGGACGGAGGTCGGCGACCGTGGGGGCTGGGAGCGCGCGCTCGAGCGGTTCGACCACGACCCCCAGGCGTGCGTCGTGCTCGACCTCTCGACGCTCCCGCAGGCCAGGAAGGTCGAGCTGATGGAGACGGGGCTCGAGCTCCTCCGGGAGCGGCGCCGGCGCCTCGGGATGCCGCACTGGGTGATCCTCGACGAGGCGCATTACTCGCTCCACCGCGACGGGGTGGCCGACCGGGCGCTCGGCGTCGAAGACAAGGGCTTCTGCCTCGTCACCTACCGCGCGAGCTGGCTCCGGGAGTCCGTGGCGAAGGCGACCGACGTCTTCCTCTTCGCCCGCACGACCGCCGCGGAGGAGCTCGACTTTCTGGGCCCGTTGCTCGATGGACTGTCGGCCGACGCCGCCTCCGTCGTCTCGACCCTCCCGAATCTCCCGCCGGGGGAGTTCCTCCTGGTCCGGACGGAGAGCGCGGGCGCGCGGGTGCAGACCTTCGTGGGGGCCCCGCGGTTGACGTCGCACGTCCGGCATCTGAGGAAGTACGCGGAGGGCCGGCTCCCGGACGAGCGCTGCTTCTTCTTCCGCACGCCGGACGGCCGGCTCGCAGCGACGGCCGGGAGCCTCGGCGGGTTCCTGCACGCGGTGACGCGGGTCGGCGAGGAGGTGCTGCGCTTCCACGCCGCGCGCGGGGACTTCTCCCGCTGGCTCCTCGATGTCTTCGCCGCCCGCGAGCTCGGCCGGCAGCTCGCGAAGATCGAGCGGCGGTGGGGCCGGGACGAGATCCGCGACCTCCGGCACGCCATCGAGCGGCTGATCGTGGCCGCAATGAGGCGCGCGGAAGGCCGCGAGGAGAGGCCCCGCCATGGCCGATGAGACGCCCCGGCTGTCAGCGCTTGACTGAGTAGCTTCCGGAAGCTACTTTGAAGGCATGCGGGCGGTCGGGCTCAAGGTTCTCAAGAACAAGCTCAGCGAGTACGTGCGCCTGGTCGCCGGCGGGGAGACCGTGCTCGTCACCGACCGGGATCGGGTCGTGGCCGAGCTCGTTCCGCCACGAGAGGGGCGGAGTCCGCTGCCGGCGGACGCGATGCTCGCGGATGCCGTCCGGCGTGGCTGGATCACCCCTGCCGCAATGGGCCCGGGCGCTCCACCGCCGCGGGCGCCGATGATGAAGCTCGCCGATCTCCTCCGTGAGCTCGAGGACGACCGCGCGGACCGATGATCTACCTCGACACCTCCGTGGCTCTCGCCCACGTCCTGGCCGAGGACAGGGTGCCTCCGACGAGCCTCTGGCAGGAGCCGCTCGTGTCGAGCCGCCTCATCGAGTACGAGGTCTGGACCCGCGTTCACGCCAGGCGACTGGGACCGTCGCGCGGGGACGAGGTGCGGGCTCTGCTCGCCCGCGTGTCGCTCATCGAGATGGCGCCCCCGGTCCTGGCCCGGGCCATCGAGCCCTTTCCGACCTCCGTGCGAGCCCTGGACGCTCTCCACCTCGCCTCCATGGAGTTCCTGAGATCGAACGGACAGACGGTCCAGCTCGCCAGCTACGACCGGCGGCTCCTTGCCGCCGCCCGCGCCATGCGATTCGCCGTCCTGCCCCTGTGACGGCCGCATCGCGTGCGCGCATCGGCAAGACTACCCAACGGAGATCGGACCTGGGGACGAAGATCGAGAACTACACGCTCAACAATTCGACCGCACGAATGGAGTGTGGACCAGATGCCGATTGCCGGCCCCGCTGGCCTCGGCTATACTCCCGAGCCACACATCGGCGGCGTCGAACCCTCAGCGTTCGCGGAGGTCGTCATGACACGTCCCCGCTCGCTCGGACCGCTCCTGCTGCTGGCAGCCGCGCTCGTCCTGTTGCTCGTCGTGACGCCGGGGAGCGCCCAGGGCCCCCCGACGGGCCAGGGGTCGCAGACTCCAAAGTACGGCGGGGTGCTCGTCAGCTCGCCGATCGGCGCGCCTCCGAGCCTCTCGCCCCACGAGGAAGCGACCATCGGCACGGTCGCGCAGGCGAGCGCCTGCTTCAACAACCTGGTCTACTTCGACGCCGGCAAGAAGCAGGAGAGCGCCGACACGATCGTCCCGGAGCTGGCGGAGAAGTGGTCGTGGCAGGACAACTATCGGAACCTCGTCTTCTTCCTCCGCAAGGGCGTCCGGTGGCACGACGGCAAGCCCTTCACCGCCCAGGACGTGAAGTACACGTTCGACATGGTCCGGGGGGCCCCGGACGCGAAGGGCAAGCTCCGGGTCAACCCCCGCAAGCTGTGGTACGAGAACGTCGAAGCCGTCGAGGCGCCGGAATCCCACACCGTCGTCTTCCGGCTCAAGCGCCCGCAGCCCTCGTTGCTCCCGATGCTCGCCTCGGGCTACTCGCCCATCTACCCGGCCCACGTCCCGGTGGCCGAGTTCAAGACCCGGTGCGTCGGCACGGGGCCGTTCAAGCTCAAGGAGTACAAGCCCGGCGAGTACGTCGAGTACGTGAAGAACCCCGACTACTTCGTCAAGGGCCGGCCGTACCTGGACGGAATCAAGTTCGTCATCATCCGGGACCGCTCGACGCAGATCGCCGCGCTCCAGGCGGGTCAGCTCGACGAGGCCGGCAGCGGCTGGAACCAGGCGAACGCCGAGACCGCCAAGGCGGGCGCGCCCAAGCTCTCGATGCTCGTGGCGGAGTCGGGCGTGAACGACAACGTCCTCGTCAACTTCAAGCGACCCCCGTTCACCGATCCCCGCGTGCGGCGGGCCATCAACCTGGCCCTCGACCGCAAGGCGTACGTGGTGGGACCGCGACAGGGCGCCGCGACGTTCGGCGGGGCGATGCTGCCGCGGCCGGCCGGGGTCTGGGGACTTCCGGCCGCGGAGGTGGCCAAGCTCCCGGGCATGGGGGACGCCGCCAGGCAGAAGGCCGAGGCCAGGAAGCTGCTCGCCGAGGCCGGCTTCGGTCCGGGCAATCCGCTGAAGCTCACGGTGTCCACCCGGGCCATCGCGATCTACGTCGACACCGCGAGCTGGATGGTCGACCAGCTCCAGCGGGTCGGGATCGACGCCACGCTCGAGCAGATCGAGACCGGCGTCTGGCACCCCAAGATGACCCGGCTGGAGTACCAGGTCGCGCTGAACCTGACGGGCCTCGGCATCGACGACCCCGACGCCAACTTCTTCGAGAACTTCAAGTGCGGGTCGCCGCGTAACTACTCCGGCTACTGCTCGGAGGAGATCGACCGGCTCGTCGCCGAGCAGTCCCAGGTCCTGGACCGGGCCAAGCGGGCGAAGCTGGTCCACGAGATCGACATGAAGCTCCAGCTCGATGGAGCGCGGCCGATCCTGGGCTGGGGCCGACAGTACTCCCTCCACTGGCCGCACGTGAAGAACTGGGTGCAGCACAACAACTCCATTTACAACCAGAGCCGCCTGCAGGACGTCTGGCTCGACAAGTAGCCGCGAGGCTCAAGGCCCGGGGGCGGCCGCTCCCGGGCCACGCACACGATGCGCGCCTACGTCGTCAAGCGCCTCCTGATCGCCGGCGTCACGCTCCTGGGGATGTCCGTCCTCATCTTCGTTCTCATGCGCCTGGCGCCCGGCAACATCACCGACATCATCTTCGAGTCGGCGGGCTACGTGGACGAGGCGGACCGGAAGCGCCTGGAGGCGGAGCTGGGGATCGACAAGCCCGTCGCCGTCCAGTACACGCGCTGGCTCGGCGAGATCGTGCGCGGCGAGCTGGGCAAGTCGTACCGCTACGACCTCCCCGCCTGGCAGATCATCCGGCCGCGACTGCCGGTCACCCTGGAGCTGGCGGTGCTGGCCCTCGCGTTCTCCGTGCTGCTCGGCGTGCCGACCGGAGTGATCAGCGCCATCCGCCAGGACCGGCCGCTCGACTACCTGCTCCGCGTCCTGTCCCTCGCCGGGCTCTCCATGCCCTCGTTCTGGCTCGGCATGCTCGTGATCCTCCTGCTGGTCCGGTCGCTCGGCTGGATCCCCTCGATGACCTACGTCTCGCCCTTCGACGACCTCAGGGCGAATCTCCTCCAGTTCCTCCTGCCGGCGCTGGCCGTCGGGTACCGGAGCTCCGCCCTCATCATGCGGATCACCCGCTCGGCCATGCTCGAGGTGCTGCGGGAGGACTACATCCGGACCGCGTGGGCCAAGGGGCAGCGGGAGACGCTCGTGGTGTGGCGGCACGCGCTCAAGAACGCGTCGCTGCCCGTGATCACGCTCATCGGCATCGAGTTCGCGTTCCTCATCGGCGGGCTGATCGTCACGGAGACGGTCTTCAACCTGCCCGGCGTGGCGCGCTACCTCGTCGACGCGATCCAGGTTCGCGACTATCCGATCGTCCAGAACCTCGTGATGCTGATCGCGGTGGTGGTGGTGCTGGCCAACCTCACGGTCGACCTCCTCTACACCTGGCTCGACCCGCGGATCAAGTACGGCAAGGCCTGATGGCGAACGCCCTCCGGACGATCGAGGTCGCGATCCCGGACGCGCTCCCGGAGGAGCGTCCGTGGCGCGCGACGCTCTGGCGATTCGTGCGGAAGAAGCCGCTGGGCGCGGCCGGCGGGCTCCTGATGCTCCTCCTGATCCTCACCGCGGTCTTCGCGGAGGTGCTGGCCACCCACAATCCGATCCGGACCTCGACGCTCGTGCTGGCGCCGCCGGGCGCCGAGTCCTGGCTGGGAACGGACAATCTCGGCCGCGACGTCTGGAGCCGCGTCCTCCACGGCTCGCGCATCTCCCTCGCCGTCGGCCTGGCCTCCACGCTCCTCGGCGCGGTGGTGGGCGGCGTCGTGGGACTCCTGTCCGGCTACGTCGGGGGCAGGACCGACCTCGTCAGCCAGCGGCTGATGGACGTCATGCAGGCGCTGCCCATCCTGGTGCTGGCGCTGGTCCTGGCGGCCGCCATGGGCCCCTCGCTCACGAACACGATCATCGCGATCTCGGTCCCGATCATCCCGCGGGCGGCGCGCGTCGTCCGGTCGAGCGTGCTCGCCATCCGCGAGTTCGCCTTCATCGAGGCGGCCCGCGCGCTCGGCGTCGGCCACGCGCGGGTGGCCTTCCGGCACGTCCTGCCGAACACCATGGGGCCCTTCATCGTGCTGGTCACCGCCCAGCTCGGCGGCGCCATCCTGGTGGAGGCGGCGCTCTCGTTCCTGGGCCTCGGCATCCCGGAGCCGTATCCGTCCTGGGGGCGGATGCTGTCGATCGCCGCGGCCGAGTACGCCCAGAAGGCGCCGTGGCTGGTGATCTTCCCCGGCGTCGCCATCAGCCTCGCCGTCTTCGGCACCAACCTCCTCGGCGACGCGCTCCGCGACACGCTGGACCCGCGGCTGCGCGGCGCCTGACGCGCGCCGCGGCGCGACGCTGAAGATCCAGGGAAGGTTCAGCCTCGCTCACGGAGGGAGAGATGAAACGGAAGACGCTGCAGGCTCCGCGGTCCAGGAAGGCGGGACGTCCGCCGGTCGAGGTCGTGTCCTCCGCGCGCGTCCGCCGCCGGGCAAAGACCGCCCACGTCACGGTCAAGAAAGATTCGATGCTGATGCAAGCCGAGCGGCCGCCCCGCACGGTCTGGGGGGCGAAGTCGCGCAAGATCAAGAAAATGTAGCGCGCTCCTCGACGGGCGCCTCACCCGCGCCCTTCACGATCGCGGCGCGCGCCAGATCCCTCAGCCGGACCATCTCCCGCCACTCGGTGCGCTCCGGCACGATGGGCGCGCCGATCGTGACGGTGATCGTCCCGCGGCGCGGCAGCCACGCGTACGCGGGGAGGATGTCGCGCGTCCCGCGGAGCGCGACCGGGACCACGGGGCACCGGGCCTCGACCGCGGCCTTGAAGGCGCCGAGCCTGAACTGGCGCACGCCGGGCGCGCGGACGAACGTCGCCTCCGGGAAGAAGAAGAGCGAGGCGCCCTCGCCCAGCACGCGCGCGACCCGCTCGGCGTCCGCCGCGCCGCGCGAGAGATCCACGCGGTCCACCGTGAGGTGGCCGACCTTCTCGATCACGGCGCCGATCAGCGGCGCCCCGGCGAGCTCGCGCTTGGCGACGAAGAGGAACGGCGCGGGAATCGCCGCGAAGAGGGCGACCGCGTCCAGATAGCTCGCGTGGTTGGCGGCGAAGAGAACGGACCCGCCCGCCGGGAGGTGCTCGAGCCCCTCGACCCGGAGCCGGCAGCCCGCGAGCGCCAGCACGACCCGGCACCAGCGCCGCACGACACGGTCCACCAGGTGCGCGCCCGGCAGCAGGAGCACGAGCGCCCAGAGCACCGGGAACGCGACGGCGAGAAGGGCCGCGACCCACGCGCCGTAGGCCAGGGCCGCGCCCCGGTCGGGCAGGTCGCGGAGCCGGGCGGCCGCGGCCTGCCACACGAGGCGCGCCCACTGAAGGTGCGCGGAGCGTCGCGCCTCGAGCCGTCCTGCGAGATACGCCTCGCGCGTCGCGCCGCGGCGCATCTTGCCGCTCGGCGTCTTGAGGAGCGTCCGAGGCGAAACGACGACGGCGGTGTCGGGCGGGAGCCCGACGGCCGCGACGACGCGCTCGACGATGGCGCTTCGGAGGCGCTCTCGCGCCCGGGGCGCGGTCTCTCGGCTCTCCGCGACGACGACGAGGCGTTCGGTCCCGATCGCCGGGTCGGCGATGCCGAAGGCCGCCACGCACCCCTTGCGAATCCCGGGGACGTCGCCGACGAGCTCCTCGATCTCCTGCGGGTGGAGGTTCCGCCCCGCCTTGATGATGATGTCCTTGCGCCGGCCCGTGACGAACAGCTCGCCGTCCGCCCAGTAGCCGAGATCGCCGGAGTCGCACCAGCCGTCGCGGAACGTGGCGCGCGTCGCCTCGGGATTGCGGAAGTACCCGCGCGTCACCGAGGGCCCGCGGAACTCGATGCCTCCCTCGCTGCGCTCGCCGGCAGGCCGGCCCGCGGCGTCCACGATCCGGATCTCGTGGCCCGGCAGCGGGCGGCCGCAGGAGACGATGCGGCCGTCCACACGCGGGCGGCGGCCGGGCGCGGACACGGTGAGGCCGACGGAGGCCTCGGCGAGCCCGTAGGTCGGGCACATCGCTTCGGGGCGGAAGCCCCAGCGCGCGAACCGGCGCGTGAAGCGCTCGATCGTCTCGGCGCTCACCGGCTCCGAGCCGTTGAACGCGAGCCGCCACGAGGAGAGGTCGAGGCCCCGGATCTCGTCGTCGGCGACCTTCCGCACGCAGAGGTCGTACGCGAAGTTCGGCGCCGGAGACACCGTGCCGCGATGGGCGTGGAGCGCCCAGAGCCAGCGCGCGGGGCGCGCGAGGAAGGCGAGCGGCGAGAGGATCGCGATCGGGATGCCGAAATAGAGCGCGCCCAGCCACGCGCCGATCAGGCCCATGTCGTGGTAGAGCGGCAGCCAGCTCACGCCGACGTCGTCCGGGCGGATCGAGATCGCCTCGCCGATCGCGCGGATGTTCGCCAGGAGGTTCGCGTGGGTGAGGAGCACGCCCTTGGGATCGCCCGTGCTGCCCGACGTGTACTGGATGAGCGCCGGGTCCGCGGCGGCCACGCGCATGGCGGGAGGCCCCGCCGCCGGTCGCGCGAGCTCGTCAACCGACGTGACCGCCGCGAGGGCGGGCGCGCGCGGGCGGAGGAGGACCGCGACGCGCTCGGCCTCCGCGAAGGTGATCAGGAGCCGCGCCTGGGCGTTCGCGAGGATCCCGAGCTGGCGGCGCGCGAACTCCTCGATGCGGTCGGTCCGGAACGGCGGGTATATCGGCACGGGCACGGCGCCGGCGAGCAGTGTGCCGAAGAACGCGGCGAAGAACGGCTCCTCGGTGCGCAGCATGAGCGCCACCGTCTGGCCTCGCTCGACGCCGCGCTCGCGGAGCCCGGCGCCCACGGCGGCGGCGCGCTCCCAGAGTGCCTGATAGGTGATGGGCCGCTCCGTGCCGTCCTCCTCGCGGAGGAAGACGTGCACCCGCTCGGGGTCGCGCTCGACGTGCCACCGGAGCACGTCCACGAGCGTGCCGGCCGCGGCGGGCGCGGCGGGCCCCGCCGCGAGCGGGGCGACCGGCTCCGGCGCGCGCGCGGGCGCGCCGGGCGTCGCCGTGAGGATCGCCTGCGCGAGGTTGCGCG
>JBBTPF010000342.1:0-15120 GCA_038066295.1 Candidatus Methylomirabilota bacterium
TCGGGATCGGTGCGCGCCATGACGACCGCGATCGTCCCGACCGAGGCGTTGGTGATGAACGCCTTGCTCCCGTTCAGCACCCACTCGCCGTCGCGGAGCTCGGCGCGCGTCCGGAGCGCGGCGGCGTCGGAGCCCGAGCCCGGCTCGGTGAGCCCCCAGGCCCCGAGGACTTCGCCCGACGCGAGCCGTGGCAGGTACTTCTTCTTCTGCTCGGGCGAGGCGAACAGGGCGATGTGGTTGGCGCAGAGGGAGTTGTGCGCCCACATCGTGATGCCGACCGAGGCGTCGCCCCGGCAGAGCTCCTCGACGATCAGCGCGTAGGAGACGTGGTCGAGCCCGGCGCCCCCGTACTCCTCCGGCACGAGCACGCCGAGGAAGCCGAGCGGCCCGAGCCCTCGCACGATCTCCCGGGGGAACTCGTGTCGCTCGTCGTAGGGCGCGATCCTGTCGCCGAGCTCGGCCTCGGCGAACTCGCGCGCCACCTCGCGGATGCGCGTCTGGTCGCCGGTCAGCTCGAAGTCCATGACCGCCTACCCGCTCAGGCCGCCGCGCGGATGTTCTCGCGGACGAAGCGGATGATGTCCTGCGTCGAGGCGCCGGGCGTGAACAGCTCCTTCACGCCGAGCGCCTTGAGGGCCGCGATGTCCTCGGGCGGGATGATGCCGCCGCCGAAGACCGCGACGTCCCCGGCGCCCTTCTCCTTCAGGAGCTCGAGGACGCGCGTGAAGAGATAGTTGTGGGCGCCCGACAGCACGCTGAGCCCGACCGCGTCGGCGTCCTCCTGGATCGCCGTCGCGACGATCTGCTCGGGCGTCTGGTGGAGACCCGTGTAGATCACCTCGAACCCGGCGTCGCGCAGCGCGCGCGCGACGATCTTGGCCCCGCGGTCGTGGCCGTCGAGGCCGGGCTTGGCGACGACGACGCGCACCGTGCGCTCGGCCGTCACTTCCCGCCGCCCAGGGCCGCGCGAATCTTCTCGCCGACCTTCATGATCTGCTCCCGCTCGCCGGGCACGAGCTTCCAGTCGAAGCCCTTGCCGTCGTTGTTCCAGCGCGGGATGAGGTGCAGGTGGAAGTGCGGCACCGACTGGAACGCGGCCCCGCCGTTGGCCTGGAGGATGTTGAGCCCGTCGGGCTGCAGCGCCGCCTTCAACGCGAGCGCGACGCGCCTGGCCGTCGCCACCGCGGCCTGCAGGTCGGCGACCTCCGCGTCCCAGATGGCCGGTGCGTGCGGCTTCGTGAGGACGAGGCAGTGCCCCGAATTGATCGGGTTGATGTCCATGATGCAGAGGGTTCGCTCGTCCTCGTAGACCTTCAGCGAGGGGATCTGCCCGTCGCGGATCTTGCAGAAGACGCAGTCGTTCATGGCGCGACCTCCTCGCCTGGATTATTCATGAATGGTCCCCGCGGGCGGCGATCGTGAATGGCCACGGCTAGACGGGGACGGTCCAGCCGTGGGTGTCCGGGGCCGTGGCGTACTGGATGGCCACGATCGCGTCGTAGAGCTTCTGCGTCAGCTCACCGATCGTGCCGCCGTTGATGACGATCCGCTCGCCCTTGTACGCGAGCTCGCCGACGGGCGAGATGACCGCGGCGGTGCCCGTGCCCCACACTTCCCTGAGCGTGCCCTTGTGGGCGGCCTGCGCGACCTCGTCGATCGAGACCTGGCGCTCGGAGACGCGGAGCCCCCACTGCCGCATGAGCGTGAGCGCGGAGTCGCGCGTGACGCCGGGCAGGATCGTGCCTGAGGCGAGCGGCGGGGTGATCACCTCGTCGCCGATCTTCAGCATGATGTTCATCGTGCCGACCTCGTCGAGGTACTTCCGCTCGCGCCCGTCGAGCCAGAGCACCTGGGTGAAGCCCGCGTGCTTGGCCTCCTCCGCCGCGTAGAGGCTCGCCGCGTAGTTGCCCGCGGTCTTCGCCGCGCCCACGCCGCCCTCGACGGCGCGGACCCACTTGTCCACGACGAGGATCTTCACCGGGTTCATGCCCTCGGGATAGTAGGCGCCGACCGGCGAGAGGATGACGTAGTAGATGTAGGCGTGCGCCGGCCGCACGCCCAGAAACGCCTCGTTCGCGATGATGGTGGGCCGGACGTACAGCGAGGTCCCGACCGTGGACGGCACCCAGTCCTTCTCGAGCCCGACCAGCTCCACGAGCGAGCGGAGCGCCATCTCCGGGTCGAGCGGCGGGATGCACATGCGCTTCGCGGAGTTGTTCATCCGCTCGATGTGCTTCTGCGGCCTGAAGAGACGCACCGTCCCGTCCTTGCCGCGGAACGCCTTCAGCCCGTCGAAGACCGCCTGCGCGTAGTGGAGGACCGCCGCGGCGGGGTCCAGGCTGAGCGGGCCGTACGGCTCGATCCGCGGGTCGTACCAGCCCTTCTCCTCCTGGAAGTCCATGACGAACATGTGATCGGTGAAGACGGTCCCGAAGGTCAGGTCCCTGTCCTTCGGTCTCGGCTTCTTCGTCGCCGCGCGGCTGACTCTGATCGGCTCGCTCATTGCGGGTTGACCCCCCCCGACCGTCGGGCGCGGAGGCGCCCCGACGGCGAATTTAGAAAATGATCGGTTCGCGGTACAGGCCGAACACCTGACGGTACACGTCGGAGATCTCGCCCAGGCTGGCGTAGTCCCTCACGGCGTCGATGAGCACCGGCATCACGTTCCGCCCGTTCCGGCACGCCTCCGCGAGCTGCGTGAGGCGCTTCTCCACCTTCCCGATGTCGCGCGAGGCCTTGAAGGCCCTCACCTTCTCGATCTGCTCGAGCTCGACCGCCTCGTCGATCTTCAGGAAATTGATCGGCCGCCCTTCCTTCATTACGTACTTGTTGACGCCGACGACCACCTTCTCGTTCCGGTCGTCCATCAGCTGGTACCGGTACGCCGCGTCGGCGATCTCCTTCTGCGGGTAGCCCGCGTCGATCGCGCGCACCATGCCCCCCATCGCGTCGATCTTCCGGATGTACTCGAGCGCCGCCGCCTCCAGCTGGTCGGTCAGCTTCTCGAGGAAGTAGGAGCCCCCGAGCGGGTCGATCGTGAGCGCGACGCCGGTCTCCTCGGCGATGATCTGTTGAGTCCGCAGCGCGACCGTCACGGCCTCCTCGGTCGGCAGCGCCCAGGTTTCATCATAGGAGTTGGTATGAAGCGACTGCGCGCCGCCGAGCACCGCGGCGAGCGCCTGGATGGCCACGCGCGCGATGTTGTTGAGCGGCTGCTGCGCGGTCGCCGACACGCCGGCGGTCTGGGTGTGGGTCCGGAGCCGCATGGACTCGGGCTTCTTCGCCCCGTACCGCTCCTTCATGAACCGGGCCCACATCCGCCGCGCGGCGCGGAGCTTCGCGATCTCCTCGAAGAAATCGTTGTGGACGTCGAAGAAGAAGCTGAGGCGCGGCGCGAAGCCGTCGATGTCGAGCCCCCGCGCCAGCGCCGCCTCGACGTAGCCGAGACCGTCGGCGAGCGTGAACGCCAGCTCCTGCACCGCCGTCGAGCCCGCCTCCCGGATGTGGTACCCCGAGATCGACACCGGGTTGAAGCGAGGGACAAGCTGCGAGGTGAATTCGATCATGTCGGTCACGATCCGAACGGCCGGCGCGGGCGGACAGATCCATTCTTTCTGCGCGATGAACTCCTTCAGCATGTCGTTCTGCATCGTGCCACCGACCCGGTCCCACGCGACGCCCTGCTTCTCCGCGACGGCGAGGTACATCGCGAGCGCGATGGACGCCGTGCAGTTGATCGTCATGGAGGTCGTCACCTCGCCGAGCGGGATGTCGGCGAAGAGTCGCTCGAAGTCGGCGAGCGTCGAGATCGACACGCCCTCCTTGCCCACCTCGCCGCGCGAGCGCGGGTGGTCCGCGTCGTAGCCCATGAGCGCCGGCATGTCGAATGCTGTCGACAGCCCGGTCTGTCCCTGCTCCAGCAGGTACTTGAAGCGGGCGTTCGTGTCCTCGGGGCGGCCGAAGCCCGCGAACATGCGCATGGTCCAGAGCTTCCCCCGGTACATCGTCGGGTAGACGCCGCGGGTGAACGGGTACTCGCCCGGATAGCCGAGCCGCTCGGCGTAGGACGTCCCCGCGAGGTCCTCCGGCGTGTAGAGGGGCTGCAGCGGAAGCCCCGAGAGCGACTCGAACCGCACCGGCCGCCCACGCGCCCGCTCGACGGAGGGCTCGTCCGTCCGCTCCTCCCACTCGCGCCCGTCGCTCATGCCCGCCTCCGGATCACCGGCCCA
Organism: Candidatus Methylomirabilota bacterium; assembly: GCA_038066295.1. GTDB lineage: Bacteria > Methylomirabilota > Methylomirabilia > Rokubacteriales > CSP1-6 > JACPCG01. The sequence continues at coordinate 4,230 of JBBTPF010000342.1, forward strand.
GCACCTCGCGCGCGATCACGAGCTTCTGGATCTGCGAGGTGCCCTCGTAGATCTGCGTGATCTTCGCGTCGCGGAAGTACCGCTCGACCTCGTACTCCCTGATGTAGCCGTAGCCCCCGTGCACCTGGATCGCGTCGGTCGTCACGCGCATCGCGGTCTCCGACGCGAAGAGCTTCGCCATCGCGGCGGCCGTGCGGTACGGCTTCCCCGCGTCCTTGAGCGCGGCGGCGCGGAGCGTGAGGAGCCGCGCGCCCTCGATCGCCGTCGCCATGTCCGCGAGCATCCACTGGACCATCTGGTGCTCCCCGATCCGCACCCCGAACGCTTTCCGCTCGCGCGCGTAGGCGAGCGAGCGCTCGTAGGCGCCGGCCGCGATCCCGAGGGCCTGGGCGGCGATGCCGATCCGCCCGCCGTCGATCGCCGCCAGCGCGATCTTGAACCCCAAGCCCTCCTCGCCGAGCCGGTTCGCCGCCGGCACGCGGCAGTCGTCGAAGACGAGCTCCGCGGTGTCGGAGGCCCGGATGCCGAGCTTGTCCTCCGTCTTCGAGACCCTGAAGCCGGGGGTGCCCCTCTCGACGACGAACGCCGAGATGCCGCGGTGGCCCCTGGCCCGGTCCGTCTGGCAGAACACCAGCGCGAACGACGCCTCCCGGCCGTTGGTGATGAAGAGCTTGCGGCCGTTCAGCACGTAGCGGTCGCCGTCGCGGACGGCCGTCGTGTGCTGGTTGGTCGCATCGGAGCCCGCCTGCGGCTCGGTAAGCGCGAAGCAGCCCTGCGCGTGGCCCGACGCCACGGGCTTGAGGAAGCGCTCGCGCTGCGCGTCGGTACCGTACTTCAGCACCGGGTCGCCGTAGAGCGAGTTGTTGACCGACATGATCACGGCGTGGCTCGCGCACGCCTTCGCGATCTCCTCGAGGGCCACGACGTACGACACCGTGTCGCTCCCGCTCCCGCCCCACTGCTCCGGGATCGCGATGCCCATGAGGCCGAGCGCCCCCATGCGCTTCACCGTCTCGTGCGGGAAGCGCGCCTCGCGATCGATCTCGGCGGCGATGGGGCGGATCGCCGTCTCGGCGAACTCCCGCGCCATCGCCTGGATCATCTGCTGCTCGTCGGTGAGGTCGAGCTTCATTTCTCCAGCAGCTTCTTGAACTCGTTCGTCAGCTCCGGCACCACCTCGAAGAGGTCCGCGACGATGCCGAAGTCGGCGATCTTGAAGATGGGCGCCTCGGGGTCCTTGTTCACCGCGACGATCACCTTCGACGTCCGCATGCCCGCCAGGTGCTGGATCGCGCCGGAGACGCCGAAGCCGAGATAGAGCTTCGGCGAGATCGTCCGGCCCGTCTGGCCGATCTGGAAGCGGTGCGGCCGCCACCCCGCGTCCACCGCCGCGCGCGAGGCGCCGACGGCGGCGCCGATCACGCGCGCCATGTCCTCGAGGATCGTGTAGTTCTCCGGCCCCTTCATGCCGCGCCCGCCGGAGATCACGGTCTCCGCCTCGGCCAGCTCGGGGAGGCCCGTCGAGACGTCCTCGCGCCGCTCGACGAACTTCATGATCGCCCCCGGCGCCGACAGCGAGGGACGCTCGACCGCGGCCGTCTTGCCGGGCTGGGCGTCGGCCGGCCGGAACACGTTCGGCCGGAGCGTCGCGACCCACGGCTCCTTCGCCCACGCGACTCGCGAGAGAAGCTTGCCGGCGTAGATGGGACGCATCGCCACGAGCTTATCGCCGTCCATGGCGAACCCGACGCAGTCGGCCGCGAGCCCGACGCCGAGCCGCGCGGCCAGGCGCGCGACGAATTCGCGCTGGCGACTCGTCACGGCGCCGAAGATCGCCCTGGGCGACTCCTTCGCCGCCAGCTCCGCGACGGCGCCCGCCCACACCTCGCCGCGGTACGGCGCGTACGCCGCGTTCTCGAGGAGCCACACCCTGGCAGCGCCCCACTCGCCGAGCTGCTTGAGTCCGTCGTCGCTCGCCTTGTCGGTGAGCCACACGGCCTCGGCCTGGCCGCCCGAGAGGCGCGCGGCCTCCCCGATCACCTCCGACATCACCTTCTTCGGCATCCCCTGCCGGTCGTCCTCGACGATGCACCAGAACGCGTTCGACATGGTCCCTGTCCCCTATATGGCCTTCGCGTCTTCGCGAAGCGCGCGCACGAGTTCCTTGACCGCGGTCGGCACGTCGCCCTGGATGACGCGCCCGGGGGGCCGGGGCGGGAGCGCCTCGAGCCCGACGATCGAGAGCTGTGACGGCCCGGCGGCGATGCCGAGATCAGACGCCTTCACGTCCCGGATCTCCTTCTTCTTGGCGCCCATGATGCCCTTGAGGGTCGGATACCTGGGCTCGTTCAGCCCCTTCTGCGCGGCGAGGATCGCCGGCAGCGGGAGGTCGAAGACCTCGAGCCCGCCTTCCATCTGGCGCGCCGCCCGCACGGTCTTGCCGTCGGCGTCGATGGCCTCCTCCATGATCCAGTATGCGCACGGCCAGCCGAGCAGCTCCGCGAGCTGCGCCGTCACCGCGCCCATGTCGTCGTCGATCGCCTGGCGCCCGCAGAGCACGAGCTGCGGCGCCTCCTGCTTGATCACCGCCGCGAGCGCCTTCGCCGTCGCGAGCGTGTCGGCGTCGTTCCACGCGGGATCGTTCAGGTGGATCGCGCGGTCGCAGCCCATCGCGAGACAGGAGCGCAGGGTCTCCTTGACGCGGTCGGGGCCGAGCGAGACCGCGACCACCTCGCCCTGGCCGCGCTTTTCCTTGATACGCAGGGCCTCCTCGACGGCGTACTCGTCGTAGGGCGAGACGATCCACGTGATGCCCGTGGTGTCGATCGCCTTGCCGCCGGCGCCGATCTTCACCTGCGTCGCCGTGTCGGGCACCTGCTTGACGGCTACCAGAATCTTCATGAAAGCGCTCCTTCGTAGTGGAGCTCCCGGGTGATTCGGAACCGGTCGCCCGGGATGAACACGCGGTCGAAGACGACGGGCGCGCCGCCCGCGTCGTAGGACACCCGCTCCGACTCGAACGCCGGGGCGCCGGGGCGGCAGCCGAGCTCGCGCGCCTCGCTGCGGCCCAGGCGCACCGCCGAGACGGTCTCGCTCGCGCGCTCGATGACGAGGCCCAGCTTGAACTCGAGCACCTGGTGGAGAGGTGTGCGTGCCAGGTCCGCGCGGATCACTTCGTCGCCAATGAGACCGGGCAGGAACGAGCGCTGGAGGCTCATCGGATGCCCGTCCACGAGACGCAACCGCTCGACGACGAGCACCCGCGCCCGGGGACCTCCACCGAGGGCGTCGGTGACGCGACGGTCGGGGACCGCGAACCGCGTCCCGAGGAGCCGCGTCGCCACGTGCTCGCCCTTGGCCTGGAGGTCGCCGGCGAAGCGGCGGAGCTGGAGGATGTCGTAGTCGATGGACGGCGCGGCGACGAACGTGCCGAGGCCGTGGCGGCGGGCGATGAGGTGCTCGCGCTCGAGCAGCTCGAGCGCCTGGCGCAAGGTCATCAGCGTGACGCCGAAGCTCTTCGCGAGCCGCTTCTGGTTGTCGAGCCGGGCGCCCGGCTGGAGCTCCCCGCCCCGGATCCGCCCGCGCAGCGCCTCGGCAATCCGGTGGTAGCGGGGCACCCGACCGTCGATCTTGCCGCCCACCCGACCGCCACCCACATGAGCCTCCGGTGTTCTAGAACTCTACTTCGCCACGCGCGTCGCGGGAGCGCCGAACACGGGAAAAGAGTCGAACGGCAACGCGGATACGCGCGCCGCGACGGCCCCATTCTAGGGCCGGGAGCCGCGCCGGCGCAAGGGCCGGGCTACTTCTCCTGGGCGAGTTCCCGACTGAGGGCGATGAGGTGATCGAGCTTGCCCCGGGCAGCGCCCTCATCGATCGAGCGGGCGGCCAGCTCCACGCCTTCCTTGAGGTCGCGTGCCCGGCCGCCGGCGACGAGCGCCGCGGAGGCGTTCATGAGGACGATGTCGCGCTTCGGCCCCGGCTCGCCGCCGAGGATCGCGCGGATGATCTCGGCGTTCTGCTCGCGGTCGCCGCCGAGCAGGTCGCCGATGGACGCGCGCGGCATCCCGAAGTCCTCGGGCCGCACGGTGAAGGTCCGCACGACGCCCTCGCGCACCTCGGAGACCCGGCTCTCGCCCGTGTTCGAGATCTCGTCGAGACCGTCGGCGCCGTGAACGACGAACGCGCGGTGCGTGCCCAGCTCGGCCAGCACGCGCGCGAGCGGCTCGGTGAGCGCCGCGGCGTAGACGCCGATGACCTGGGCGTTGGCGCCCGCCGGGTTGGTGAGGGGCCCCAGCATGTTGAACACGGTGCGCACGCCCATCTCGCGCCGCGCCGCCATGACGTGCTTCATCGCCGTGTGGAGCAGCGGCGCGTAGAGGAAGCCGATCCCGACCTCCTCCACGCAGCGCGCGACCTTCGGCGGGGTGAGGTCGAGATTGATGCCGAGCGTCTCGACCACGTCGGCCGAGCCGCAGAGGGAGGATACCGAGCGGTTGCCGTGCTTGGCGACGCGGAGCCCCGAGCCCGCCACGACGAAGGCGGTCGCCGTCGAGACGTTGAAGGTCCCCGCGGCGTCGCCGCCCGTGCCGCACGTGTCGATGAGCATGTCGCGGTCGGTGCCGGTGAGCCCGGCGACCTCGTCCACGTGGGTGCGGATCTTGACGGCCTTCTGGCGCATCACCTGGGCGAAGCCGATCAGCTCCTCGACGGTCTCGCCCTTCATGCGCAGCGCCGTCAGGAACGCGGCGATCTGGGCGTTCGTCGCCGCGCCCGACATGATCGCGTCCATCGCGGCGGCGGCCTCGATCCGCGTCAGGTCCCGCCGCTCGATCAGCGCCCGGACGGCCTCGGTGATGATGGGGCTCGTCATCGCTGCGCCTCCTTGAAGATCCTCATCCTACCTTATCGGATCCGGGTGCCCAAGGGACCGCGCGAGCTCCCCGGTCCGGGCGACGTCTCTCGAGGCGCCGAGCGTGCCGAACAGGGCCCGCGCCTCGGAGAGCCACGATGCCGTGGCGGCCGCGTCGCCCTCGGCGTGGGCCGCGGACGCGAGATCGAAGGAGGTCCGCGCCAGCTCGAACCGCATCTCCATGGTAGCGAAGGCCTCGCGCGCCTCGCCGAGGAGCGCGCGCGCCTTGCCGGGCGAAGCCCTCGCATGCGCGATTCGCCCGAGGGTCCGCGTGGCCAGGGCGGTGACGGATGGGCACCCGACTTCGTCAGCGATCTCGCGCGCGCGGCTCGAGAGCGCCTCGGCCTCGTCGAGCCGGCCGGCCGCGAGGTAGGCGTCACCCAGATACGCCTTGAACAGCGCCTGGATCTGCAGGGACCGGTACTCGCCCGCCATCCGGTCGGCTTCCTCGAGCACTTTCACGGCCTCGGAGTGATCGCCGTTTTCGAGGAGCATATAGCCGAGCCACCCGAGCGCGAGGGCCTGATCGTACGCTGCGGGGGCGCGCTCCACGGCTCGCCGGCACATCGCGATCGCCTTCACCGGCTCGCCGACGGTGGCCTCGAGGAGCCCCAGCATCCCACCAGCGTTGCACTGGATCCGGGGGTCGCCCGTGGTCTCGCCGAGCGCGTGGAAACGGCCCAGCGCGTCCCTGGCCGCCTCGAACTCTCCGAGAAACAGGTGAACCCACCCGACCATCCAGTGGGCGTTGGCGAGGAACTCGGTGTCCCCGACACGCCCGAGGAGCGTCTCGGCCTGTCGCGCCAGGTCGGCGGCTTCGCGGAGTCGGCCGGCCCACAGCCGTTCCAGAGCGGCGATGATGAGGCACCGTCCGAGGCTCTGATCGTCGCCCGCTTCTCGAGCGGCGGCGATCGCGCGCATGATGCTCGACCCGGCGCGCTCGCGGTCGCCAAGGAAGCTGTAACTGATGCCGAGGCCCCAGTAGAACCGGGCGGCGCGGAGCGGGTCCCCGAACCGCTCCAGACGGTCCTCGAACTGCGACGCCAGGTCGACGGCCTCTCGACGGCGGCCCAGGAAGAAGAGAGCCTGGGCCTCGTCCCGCAGCAGGTCGAAGACCCAGCGGTCCCGCTCGGGCGCGGGTAACCGCTCGGCGTGCTCTCGGGCCAGGCGGAAGATGCTCGCCGCTTCAGCGTTGGCGTAGTTCCTGGCCGCCCGCTCGGCAACCATCGAGAGGTAGGCGACGGCCTTCCCCGCGTCATCCGCGCGCGCCGCGTGGTGGGCGAGGCGATCGCACGCGTCCTCGAGCCGCCCGGCGTAGATCGTCTCGAGCGCGCCGGTGGCGGCGGCGTGCAGCGCCTGGCGGCGCGTGGCGAGCAAGGTCTCGTAGGCCACCTCCTGGGTGAGTGCGTGCTTGAAGACGAGCACCCGGTCGTCGAGCCCGCTCCGCTCGTACAGAAACTCGAACCGTCGCAGCTCGCCGAGGAGAGGCTCCAGCGTCGTGTCGTCGCCCCACACCAGCCCGAGGAGCCTGGACGGGACCTCGCGCCCGAGTACCGACGCTGTCTGGAGCAGGCGCCGGGCATCCTCGGGAAGCCGGTCGATGCGGGCCGTCAGCACGTCCTGGACCGTCGCGGGGACCTTCTGGGTCGCGAGGTCGGGATGATCGAGGAGCGTCCGCGCCAGCTCTTCGATGAAGAGCGGATTGCCTTCCGCCTTGTCGAGGACCGCCCGCGTCACCGTCTCCGAGACCGGCCGGTCACGGAGGAGCGAGCCGACGACCGCCAGGCCGTCCTCCCGCGACAGAGGGCGCAGCGCGATCTGGGTGGCGTAGGACTTCGCGATCCACGGCGGGCGATAGCCCGGCCGATACGTCATGACGAGGAGGATCGGCACGCCGGCCAGACGCTCGACGAGTGACCCGAAGTACTCCTCCGAGGTCGAGTCCATCCAGTGGACGTCCTCGACGCCGAAGATGAGCGGGCGGACGCGGCTGCCACGCACGCTCATCTGCCTGAGCGTTTCGAACGTCCGCTCCTTCAGGGCCTGCGCGGTGAGCGGCTCGAGGGGTTCGGTCCCCGGCTTCACGCCGAGCAGGTGCAGCACGTACGGCGCGGCCACCTCCGCGTCCATCCCCAACTCCTGGAGCGCGACGCGCACCTTGTCGGCGACGGCCTCGGGCGTGTCGGTGTCGCCGATGCCGCAGTTGGCGCGCACGATGTCGAGGATCGGCAGGTAGGGCACGGTGCCTCCCCAGGAGAGGCAATGCCCCTCGAGGTAGGTGACGTTGCGGCCGCGCAGGCTCTGGCGGAACTCGTGGACCAGGCGCGACTTGCCGACGCCGGGATCGCCCACGAGCCCGACGATCTGCCCCTGCCCCTGTTCCACCTGGGACAGCAGCTCGTGGAGCGTCCCCAGCTCCCGCTGGCGCCCGACGAAGTGGCTGAGCGGCCGGTCGGCCCGGTCCTCGAAGGGCGCCCGCGACGGGCCGACCCCGACCAGCCGGTAGGCGCGCACCGGCTCCGTCCGGCCCTTCACCGTCAGCGGCCCGAGGTCCTCGACGCGCGCCAGGTCGCGCACGGCGCGGTACGTGGCCTCGCTCAGCACGACGGCGCCCGGGGCGGCGAGCTGCTGGAGGCGGGCGGCGAGGTTCGTGGTGTCGCCGATCGCCGTGTAGTCCATGCGGAGGTTGTCGCCGATCGATCCGACGACGACCGCGCCGGTATTGACGCCCATCCGGACGTCGACCTCGCCGCCCGCCTCACGGAGCGCGCGCTGGATGGCGACGGCGGCCAGCACGGCGCGGCGCGCGTGGTCCTCGTGGGCGAGCGGCGCGCCGAAGAGCGCCATGAAGCCGTCGCCGAGGAACTGGTTCACGGTCCCCTCGTAGCGGTGCACCTCGCCGAGGCTCAGCTCGAAGAAGCGGTTGAGCAGCGCGTGCATCGCCTCGGCGCCGAGGCGCTCGGCGAGCGCCGTCGAGTTGGTGATGTCGCAGAACAGCACGGTCACCTGCTTGTGCTCGCCCTCGAGCGCGCTGCGGGCGGTGAGGATCTTCTCGGCGAGGTGCCGGGGCGTGTACGCGCGCGGCGAGGCCAGGGTCGCCGGGGCGGGCGCCCGCGCCCCGTCCTCGAGCGGCCGGCCGCAGCGCTTGCAGAAGGCGTGGTCGAGGGCGTTCGACGTTTGGCAGTGCGCGCAGAGGCGCTCGAGGGCGGCGCCGCACCGCGGGCAGAAGGCGGCGTCAGCCGGCACCTCGTGCGAGCACTGTGGACAGCGCATGGGCGACCTCCCTGCGGCCGGCGACCAGCTTACCTCAGGACACCTTTCGCGAGTGCCCGCGCCAGTAGGGCTCGCGCAGGGTGGCCTTCTGGATCTTGCCGCTCGGCGTCCGGGGGAGCGCCTCCACGAACTCGACCGTCTTCGGCACCTTGTAGCCGCCGATCAGCGTCCGGCAGTGCGCCTGAAGCTCCTCGGGCGTCGCGCGACTGCCCGGGCGCAGCACGACCACCGCATGGACGCGCTCTCCCCAGGTCTCGTCGGGCACGCCGATGACGCCCACGTCCGCCACGGCGGGGTGGCTCGCGAGCGCGTTCTCGACCTCGACCGAGTAGACGTTCTCGCCGCCCGTGATGATCATGTCCTTCTTGCGGTCGAGGATGTAGAGGTAGCCGTCGGCGTCCACGGTCGCGACGTCGCCCGTCCTCAGCCAGCCCCCGGCGAGGGCCTCCGCCGTCTCCGCCGGTCGCTTCCAGTAGCCTTTCATCACCGTCGGACCACGGACGACGATCTCCCCCGACTCGCCCGGCTTCACCGGCTCGAGGCTCGCGTCCGCCACCCTCACCTCGACGCCCGCGATCGGCCGCCCGCACGAGCGCACGAGCGCCGGCCGCGCGAGCGCCAGGTCGTGCACCTCGGGCGTCATGAAACAGACGGTCTGCGTGGCCTCGGTCTGGCCGTACCCCTGCCAGAGGCGGCACGGGAGCACGGCGAGGGCCCGGCGCAGCGTCTCCTCGGTGATCGGCGAGCCGCCGTAGACCAGCACGCGCCAGCGCGAGAGGTCGTACCTCCCGAGGTCCGCGAACCGCACGAGCGCGGTGACCATGGCGGGCGCGAGCACGCCCACGCTCGCGCGCGTCCGCTCCATCGCCTCGCAGAAGGTCTCGGGCGAGTAGGACGGCACGAACGCGTGCGCGCCGCCCGCCAGCGCGACCGCCCACAGGTGGCCGAGATCGGCCAGGTGGAAGATGGGCGCGGCGTGGACGTGGAGATCCTCCGCGCTGTAGCCGATCGCGCGCATCACGTGGCGCGAGTTCGCCAGCACGTTGCCGTGGGTGAGCATCACGCCCTTGGGAAGGCCCGTCGTACCGCCGGTGTAGAAGATGCCGAGCGTGTCCTCGGGGGTGACGGCCGCGAAGGCGTCCACGGGCGCGCCGGCGAGCAGCGACGGATCGCCGAGCGCCAGCCGCGCCGGCTGCGGCGTCACCGCATCGGCGAGCGCGGTGAGCGAGTCGCCCACGAGCCAGAGCCGCGCCTCGGCGTCCGCGAGCTGAAAGGCGAGCTCCGCGGGGGCGAGGCGCGTGTTGAGCGGGACCACGAGCGCGCCGAGCCAGGCGAGCGCCAGGTAGGTCTCGAAGTAGCGCGCGTCGTTCTGGGCGAGAATCGCCACGCGATCGCCGCGCCCGACGCCGTGGGCCGCGAGGCCGCCCGCCAGCCGCGTCACGCGCTCGCGGAGCGCGCGCCAGGAACGCGGACCGCCCGCGCCGACGACGGCGGGCGCGCCGGGCCGGTGTCCCGCGTGCAGGTCGAGCAGGTGGGCGACGTTCACGCGCGACGGGATCCTGCTATGGCGCGAACACACCCACACCGACGGCGCGCATCGCCGCGCGTAGCTCGCCGTCGCGGGTCGCCAGCGGCAGCCGCTCGCGAACCGCCAGGTGCAGATAGGCCGCGTCATACACCGACAGTCGATGCTGCCGTCCAAGGGCAAGCAGCTCCCGCATCTCTCGCAGCGCCGGCGCGCGGTCAACCTCCACCGGCAACTCGGCCACCAGTGCGAGGAAGCGCATCGCGTCGGCGTGCCGGAGCTGGCGCCGCCGCTCGGCGACGAGGAGGACATTCGTGACCTCGAGCGGCCATAGTGCCGGGACCACGGCACTGTCCGCTTCCAGCGCCCCCAGAATCGCGTCGCTATATCGGTCGCGCTGGTTCTCGAAGCACCAGGCCATGGCCACCGAACAGTCGAGGACGAACCGGCTCACCGGCGCCCCTGCGCGATCGCCGATCGCAGCGAGATCCCCCTGAGCCGGCGCCCCTTACCGAACCCGCGGAGCTCCGCGATGACGTCGGCCAGCGGGCGCTGTCGCGACTCGTCCGCCGGCACCAGGACCGCCACGGGGACGCCGTGTCTCAGGATCGTGATGCGCGCGCCCTTCACCACCCGGTTGAGCAGCCTGGGCAGGTGAGTCTTCGCCTCGTACACTCCGACGCGGATCATCGGCCCCTCCTCGATTCAGACCAGGATAAGACCAGAATCTGGACCGGTCAAGCGGAGTTGCCGTGCCGGGACCCCTCGGCGGCCGAAGTATGCGGGCCTGATTCCCTCGTCCGCCAGGAGCCGCTGGCTCCCCCCTCGATGAAGGAGCCGCCGTTCCCGCTCGGCGAATTCCCTGAGGGTGGCCCTGACGAGGACGGAGCGACATCGCGTCTACCGCGCCAACGGATGCAGGACGTCGATCGCATAGCCCACGTTCAGGGGCTCGCCCAGCCACCCCGGAGTCGCCGTCCGCGGGTGGATGCGGAGCCCCTGCGCCTCGTGCCGCTCTCGAAGGACCTGCACGGGATCGGCGGGTAGCGCAGCGGGAGGTGGCACCTCGGGCAGGAGCCGCCCGTCCGGGCGCCGGAACTGCAGCTCGCCGTCGGGGCGTCGATCCACCTGGTAGCCCTCCTCGTGGACCGCGCGGTGGTGCCGGCGACAGAGGAGCGCGA
>JBBTPF010000343.1:0-2779 GCA_038066295.1 Candidatus Methylomirabilota bacterium
GACCTCGGCTCGCTCTCGCTCCGCATCGGCGTCTTCGGCTCCGAGATGTGGTCGGACGAGCTGCGCGCGCGCATCGAGCGCGAGCTCGGGATCCGCTCGTACGACATCATCGGGATGACCGAGACCGGCGGGCCCGGGATGGGCATCGACTGCCCGGCGCGCGCAGGGATCCACGTCTGGGAGGACCACGTCTTCACCGAGATCGTGGACCCGGCAACGGGCGCCGCGGTCGCGGACGGGAGCGAGGGCGAGCTGGTGGTCACCACGCTGACCCGCGAGGGGCTGCCGCTCGTGCGCTACCGGACCCACGATCTCACGCGGGTCGTCTCGCGCGAGCGGTGTGAGTGCGGCCGCACGTCGCTCAGGCTCGACCGGCTGCGCGGCCGCACGGACGACATGGTGATCTTCAAGGGCGTGAACTTCTATCCGCGCCAGATCGAGACGGCGCTGCTGCGGTACTCCGGCGTGAGCCACGAGTACCAGATCGTCCTCGACTCGGACGGCGGCGACCGGATGACGGTCCTCGTCGAGACCGAGCCCGGGTGCGATCCCGGAGTGGGCGCGCGCATCCGTCGCGAGCTCCACGATCTTCTGGCGCTCTCGCCGGACGTCCGCCTCCTGAAGTTCGGCGAGATCGAGCGGCCCCCGGGCAAGGCGGTGCGCGTCGTGGATCGCCGAACAGCGCGGTGACCGCCGCGGCGCGCGCCCTCGACGGCATCACCGTCCTCTCCCTGGAGCAGGCGACGGTGCTGCCCTTTCTCACCTACCGGTTGGCCTGCGACGGCGCCCGGGTGATCCGCGTCGAGAACGCCGAGCGCCCCGATCCGAACCGCTTCGTCGGGCGGGACGTGCTGGGCGAGGCGGACATGCGGAGCTACTTCCTGCCCAACAATTGCGGCAAGGAGGCCGTCACACTCAACCTCGCAGAGATCGAGGGGCGCGCGATCCTGACCGAGCTGATCGGCGCGCTACGGGTGGACGTCTTCGCCACGAACCAGCGCCCGCGCAGCTACGCCCGGCTCGGCATCGACGACGACACGCTCCGCGCGGTGAAGCCCGACCTGATCTGGCTCGGCATCACGGGCTTCGGGCCCGACCACGACGAGGCCGCCTACGACCCGGTGCTCCAGGCGCGCGCGGGCTTCATGGAGCTCACCGGCGATTCCGACGGGCCGCCCACGGCGTTCGGGCTGCCGATGGCGGACCTGGGCGCCGCCGAGCACGGCTACAGCGAGGTCATGAAGGCCCTCTTCCGGAGGGCGGTGACGGGCGCGGGTGCGCGGCTCGACGTCTCAATGCTCCGGAGCGCGGTGTCGTGGATGGCCTCCCCGCTCCTCCTGTCCGCGAGCCTGGGCGAGCGGATCACCCGCAAGGGCAACACCCATCAGTTCTTCGCGCCCGTCTCGGTCTTCGCGACGCGCGACGGCTACGTCTACGTCGCGGTCGGCAACGACCAGCAGTGGGCGGCGCTCACCGCGATCCCGGCGTTCGCCGAGCTCGCGCAGCCTGCGTACGTCGTGAACGCCGGGCGCATCGCGGAGGCGCCGCGGCTCCACCGGGAGCTGGGTGAGCGCTTCGCCAGGCTCACCACCGCGGACGCGCTGACGCTCCTGCAGACGGCGGGCGTTCCGATCTCGCGCGTCAACACGCTGGCCGACGTCGTTGCGGATCCCCTGGTGGCCGGGACGCTCGTTCGCATCCGGGACCCCCGCACGGGTCTCGAGGTCGTGCTGCCCGCGCCGCCGGCCGGCGACCCGCCGCCGCTCGGCTTCCCCCCGCGCCTGGGCGAGCACAACGAGAAGATCTACGGCGGGACCCTCGGGTACTCGGCGGAACGGCTCGCCGACTTCCGGCGCCGGCGTATCATCTGAGCCGCGTGTCCCGGCGCAAGGTCCGGGCACGTGGGGCGTCTCTTGGGGCTAGAATCAAGGGGCCATGCCCGACGACGCGGACCGCTCCCGGATCGGCGCCGAGCTCCAGAGACGGCTCGAGTCCCGGCCGGAGATCGTCTTCGCGTACCTCCACGGGTCTTTCGAATCGGGTGGACCCTACCGCGACGTGGACGTGGCCGTGTGGGTGGATCCGGCGCGCGAGCCCGATCGCGGCGCCCGTTACGCCCTGGACCTTGCGCTCGCGCTCGAGCACGGCCTCGAGGCGCGCGTGGACGTGCAGGTGCTGAACGAGGCACCCCTGGCCTTCCGCTACCACGCGCTGGCCGGCCGGGTCCTGTTCACGCGGGACGAGGAGTTCCTGGACGAGCTCCGGGCCCGCACCTGGGACGAATACTTTGACTTCGCGCCGCTCGCGCGCCAGTACCTCCGGGACGCCCTCGGTGAGTGATATCAATCTCGACCGTCTGCGCGAGCTCGCCGGTTACCTGCTCGGTGCCGTCCGCGAGCTTCGGGAGCTGGGCCGGACACCGCGCGAGGCCTTCCTCGCCGACTCGCGCACGGTCAACAGCGCGAAGTATCTCCTCATCGTCGCAGCGGAGGCGGCGCTCGACATCTGCAACCACATCGCCGCGCGCCGGGGCGGGCGGAGCCCTCGGGACTACGCCGACTGCCTCACCGTGCTGCGTGAGATCGGCGCCGTCGGTGAGGGGCTCGCGGCCCGGCTCGCGCGGATGGCGCGCTTTCGGAACCTCCTGGTCCATCTCTACTGGAGGGTGGACGACGCGGAGATCTACCGGGTGATCCAGGAGGACCTCAGCGACCTCGAGGAGTATCTCCGGAGCCTCGGGCGCTTCCTGAAGGCGGACCTGGAGCGACCATGAACGAGC
>JBBTPF010000344.1:0-1931 GCA_038066295.1 Candidatus Methylomirabilota bacterium
GCGGACGGCCTCGCAGCTCGCCCGCGACAAGCGCCTGTCGATCCACGTCTACGAGCGGACCGAGTGCATGAAGCTCGGCATGGGCGCCTTTCTCGGCGTCGCCGCGGGGAGCGCCGAGCCGCCGAAGTTCATCCACCTGACCTACAGCCCGGCGGGCAAGTCGGGCGGCTCGCCGGCCGGCCGCCGGCGGAAGCGCGTGGCGCTCATCGGCAAGGGCATCACGTTCGACTCGGGCGGACTCGACCTCAAGACGTCCGAGGGGATGCTGCGCATGAAGTACGACATGGCCGGCGCCGCCGCGGTCCTCGGCGTCCTGGGCGCGGTCGCGGACCTCAAGCTCCCGATCGAGGTCCACGGGCTCATCGCCGCGACCGAGAACATGCCCTCGGGCACGGCGACGCGTCCGGGCGACGTGCTGCGCGCGATGAACGGGACGACGATCGAGATCGGCAACACCGACGCCGAGGGGCGCCTGACGCTGGCCGACGCGCTCTGCTACGCGGCGGCGCGGGTGAAGCCCGACGAGGTCGTGGACCTGGCGACCCTGACCGGCGCGTGCGTCGTCGCGCTCGGCCCCCTCTGCGCGGGGCTCATGGCGAACGACGACGCGCTCGCGAAGCGGCTCATCGAGGCGGCGGACGCCGCCGGCGAGCGCCTCTGGCGGCTGCCGCTCATCGACGAGTACCGCGAGCATCTCAAGAGCGACATCGCCGACCTGAACAACGTCGGCCCGCGCGGCGGCGGCGCGATCACCGCGGCCCTCTTCCTCAAGGAGTTCGCGGGCGACATGGCGTGGGCGCACCTCGACATCGCCGGGCCCGCGTTCACCGAGAAGGAGCTGCCGCTGGCGCCGAAGGGCGCGACGGGCGCGGCGGTCCGCACGATCCTGACGTATCTCGCGAGCTGAGCGTGGGCGGCGCGGTCGACCTGCACTCCCACACGACCGCGTAGGACGGCGCTCTGGCCCCGCGCGAGCTTGTCCGGAAGGCGGCGCAGCACGGCGTGCGCGTGCTGGCCATCACCGACCACGACTCGACCGACGGCCTCCGCGAGGCGATCGAGGAAGCCGCCAAGCACCCCCCGCTCGAGATCGTCCCCGGACTCGAGATCAACTGCGACGTGCCCGCCGGCTCGCGCGGCGGGCCGAGCGAGGTCCACGTCCTCGGCTACTGCGTTGACTGGGAGGCGGACTGGTTCCAGCAGTTCCTCCGCGAGCAGCGGGAGGAGCGCCGCGCGCGCGTCTTCCGGATCGCGGCCCGGCTCGCCGAGCTCGGCATGCCGATCGAGCCGGACGAGGTGTTCGCGCTCGTCAGGGAAGGCTCGGCCGGTCGGCCCCACGTCGCCCAGGTGATGGTGCACCACGGGTACGTGAAGTCGGTGCGCGAGGCGTTCGACCGGTACCTGCGCGCCGGCGGCCCCGCCAACGTGCCGCGCAAGCGCCTCACGCCCGCGGAGGCCGTCGCGGTCATCCGCCGGGCGCGCGGCGTGCCGGTGCTCGCGCATCCCGGGCTCGCGGGGCGCGACGACATGATCCCCGAGCTGGTGCGGGCGGGTCTCCTGGGGATCGAGACGTACTACCCCGAGCACTCCGGGTCCCAGACGGCCGCCTATCGCGCCATGTGCGCGAAGCTCGGCCTCGTCGCGACGGGAGGCTCCGACTATCACGGTCCGGCGATCGGGAAGGCGAGCGCGCCCGGGACGCCGCCGATCCCTCTGAGCGTCTGGCACGAGCTGCGGAGCCGGCACGCATCTCTCTCAGGCCACCCACGGAGCGCACCGGCCTGGGGGACCCCGCTACAATAGACGTCCAGATCTTCGGCTTCGACGATTGCCAGGACACGCGCAAGGCGCAGCGCTTCTTCGCCGAGCGGCGGATCCCCGTCCACTTCGTCGATCTCGACGAACGCCCGGCCTCGCGCGGTGAGCTCCGG